>CAMUYT010000001.1 GCA_947164955.1 uncultured Bacteroidales bacterium
GTGTAATACACGCCATTCTCGTTGACAACCAAATTGCTGATTCCAGAAAGTTCGGACAAGGCGTATAGAATTTCGCCGTCTTGCCAGATGCAGACAAGGGTATCCGTCATGGAAACCCCTGACCAATAGAGGCTGCCGTCGAAGGCGGCGATGCATCCGAAGTTGGTGTTTTCGATTTGGTAGATGATGGAGTCGTTTTGCAAAATGACACCGTAGGAAAGGTAGTCGTTTTCAACCACAAATCCCGATGCGAAGAGGTTCCCGCCATCAAAGCAGATGCTTTCGATGCTTGAAATGCTATCGGACAACCAAAGCAACGAGTCGTTTTTCCAAACGCTGGCATGGAAGAGGGAGTCGCTATTGAAGAAGATGGCACCACCGGCATAGATGTCGCCCGTCGTTGTGTCGACCGCCAGGCTGTGAATGTGGCATTGGCCTTCGTCGTGGGTGTAGGAATAAAGGAGCTCGCCGTTTTGCCAAACGTTGTTGAAGCCCGCCACCGTCCAATCGTTGCCGTTGAGGGCGATGTGGTCGAAATGGGTGTTGGTGTCGGAGGTGAACACGCACGAGTCGTTCATCCAAACGCAGCCTTGAACAATTGAGTCGTCGTAAGCATAGCCAGCTCCGTAAACCGTTCCGTCTTCCGCCACTTGGATGCCTCTCAGCTGAAGGTTGATGCTGTCGGTGAGGTCGTATAATAATGTGTTGTTTTTGAAGATTTTGCCAGTGTACGATTGGTTGCCTGAGACGTAAACATCTTGAGGTTGGGGCTGTGGTCCGTCCCAATCGAAATAGGTCTTCACGGTCCAGTCGCCATAGTTCAAAAGATACCATTCGTTTAGGGCGCTGTTCCATGACCAATGCCCGTTACCGCTCGGGTCGTTGCCTTCGCAAACGCCCATGGGCCAAGCGGTCAACTGTTGGTCACATACCCAAACGACCCAAATCTCAGCATCACCCGTTACCCACACAGGCGTGTCGAGGTCGTATTCCGCCCAATCGTTAAGGCTTTGTGGCACGTCAAAAGTTTTGGTTGAAACCAACAGGCCTCCAAGATGGGGTTGCCCGCCCACGTATACGGAGCAGGTGTATCTTCCGCCCACGGCATTATAAAGCGTGTCGCTAAAAATGGCCACTTTGGTGATGCATGTTCCCGCATAGTCGGCCAGCATGTCGGCTGGATAGCTGACGGCGGCGGTAAAGGGGATTCCTCCACCGATGGCGTTGTTGAATTCGCCGCCGCAGTAGGTGTGCCAGCCGTGCAGGGGCGTGTTTTGGGCTTGCCCAATGCCCAAGCCCATCATCATCAGGGCGAGTAAAACTATGGTCTTTTTCATTGTTTTGAGATTTTTCAAAAAAGTGTACTTGATGAACCCGCAAAAGTAGGCAAAATTTCTCAAAACTCTTGACAGCTTCCGAAAAAAATCCCTACCTTTGCCGCCGATATGCGGTGCCGAAAGGCTCAAAAGGGAATCAGGTGCAAATCCTGGACAGTTCCCGCTGCTGTAAACTCTTCACGCTGAGCATGATGCCACTGAAAACCACGTTTTTCGGGAAGGCGCAAGGCCCAAAGGAGTAAGTCAGAAGACCTGCCACATGTCGGGCGAAACGATGCTTTCGGGACAAGAGCAGGCGTTCCTTATATAATAAGGTGTACTACCATTTCCCGAGGCATTTATTGACACGAGACGACGTGACACGAGTCTTTCGACATGCTCAAGAATCTGTCCCGAGTCCCGAAGTCTCGAGTCCCGCGTCAGGAAATGAATTGTCAAACCTAAAAATTATATCATTATGCGTAAAATCTTTACTATAACATTCCTCATGGGAATCTTCGGTCTGTTTTCGACCAACCTCTTTGCTCAAGAGGATGCATCAATCGACCCTGCCAACATCCGTTATTGGATTGGCGAAGGCGAAAACGAAGTGGTTTTCATCGTCAACTGGAACGAGCCCGACACGGCTTTGGCTTGGGGCTACCGCTTCAGCGAAGAGAGCGTTACGGTGGAAGCCGTCATGGATGGCATTGCCGCCGTCGACACTCGCTTTGCCTATGACGCTGCAAGCGGCTGGCTGAGCGACATCACGTTCAACGACGGCGTCCTCGACCTGAAGTTGGCCGGCTCCTATTGGATGTTCAACGTGAACGGCGCCACGGCCATGGACCTCTACACCAACATCAACGTCGCCGATGGCGACTGGATCAAGTGGGGCGACGAATCCTGCGGCATCTTGATCGACCCCGTCAACTATTTCTACGTTTGGACGAAGGAAGTCGCTGCCGTGTATCCCCTGGCCGACGAAGCCACGATTGACTTCTCCGAAATCCAATACTGGATTGGCGAAGGCGCCAACGAGGTGGTGTTTGCCGTCAACTGGGCCGAGCCTAACATCTGCTTGGCTTGGGGCTACCGTTTCGATGGCGAGAGCAAGATCTTGAAGGAAATCATGGACGACATCACTGCTGCCGATGCCCGCTTCAGCTATGTGCAAGGCGCTTGGGGCGTCGACGACATCAACTACAATGACGGCGAGCTTAACCTCGGTGTGTCGGAGTATTCCTACTTCCTGTACAACATCAACGGCATGATGGCCTGGTACGGTTACGACCAACAGGAAATCGTTGCTGGCGACTTCATCAAATGGGGTGACATGGCATGCGGCACCGAAATTGCCGAGTGGACCTACGTTTGGGAGCAACCCGTCGAACCCGTTAGCGTCTACACCAATGTGAACGAAAACGCCAACACTACGCTTTCGGTCTACCCGAATCCCGCTGTGAGCGAGACCTTTGTGACCATCGCCAATGCCGGCATGAATGAGGTTTCGGTTTATGACATGCAAGGCCGCATGGTCGGCACGATGAACGTCGAGGCCATGGCTGGCGAACAAGTGCGTATCAGCACGGCTGAACTGAACGCTGGTGTTTACTTCATTAATGTGAAGAGCGAAAACGCTGTCAGCACAGCAAAACTCGTCGTGAAATGAGGAAACTCTTATCCATAGTGATGGCCATGCTGCCGGCTGCGTTGTGGGCACAGTTTGCGCCTGCGGCAGGACTGCCCGGCAGCACGGCCATGCATGCCGACTCGTCGGCATTCGTGGCTTGGGCTACGGGTTGCACCGTCGAACGCGGCTTGCAAAATATAGCTAAGCCTTCATTGGGTGTGGCCAACTTTGGCGAAGAGGCTTTGGCCTTGGGCAAGCCCGGTGGCACGATGGACGTCGTCAGCCTTGGCGATGGCGGCGTGGCCACCTTGACTTTCGGTTCTCCCATTTACAATGGTGACGGCCCCGATTTTGCCGTGTTCGAGAACGGCTTTGCCAACGCACAACATCCCGACGAATACTTCCTTGAAATTGCATTTGTGGAAGTGAGCTCCGATGGCGAAAACTTCTTCCGTTTCCCAGCCGTCTGCAACGTGCCTTACGAGACGCAACTGAATGGCTCTGGCACGATTGTCCCCACGCTCATCCATAACTTCGCAAGCAAATATGAGGCTTTCTATGGCACGCCTTTCGACCTCGACGAGGTGGAAGACAACGCCTTGCTCGACAAGCAGCGCATCACCCATGTGCGCCTTATCGACGTGGTGGGCAGCATCGACCATGAATATGCCACCTACGACTCGGAAGGACACATTGTCAACGACCCGTTCCCGACGCCTTTCGGCTCGAGCGGCTTCGACTTGGATGCCGTCGGCGTGATTCACGACTTGGCGCACAACGATGTAAATGAAAACGAGAACGTTCGTGTGACCATGTATCCCAATCCCGTCAAAGCCAGTCTGCAAGTCAAAGCGGATGGGTTGCAAACGGTTGAGGTCTTCAATCTTGTCGGTCAGTTGGTGCTGACTTCGAAGAGCGAGTCCATCGACTTGAGCGAATTGGAAGATGGACTTTATTTCGTCCGCGTGGTTTGCGAAGGCGGAATGGCTACGAAACGTATTGTGAAACAATAAATTATTGAGTTATGAAGAAACAAAAATGGATGTTGCTGGCTGCTTTGGCCGCGATGATGTTTGCCTGCAAACCCAACCAGCCTATTGATCCCGAGGGCTTTTCGGTGGGTTCGGGCGTGTTGGTGCTCAACGAAGGCAACTACCAATACTCCAACGCCTCCTTGACGTTCTATGACCCAGTGGCCGACACTGTGGCCAACAACCTGTTTTACCGCGTGAACGATGCCCCGTTGGGCGATGTGGGACAAAGCATGGCCTTGGTCGACGGGAAGCTTTACATCGTCGTCAACAACAGCAACTATATCTATAAGGTGGACGCCAACACCATGGTGTGCGACACGACGAAGCCCTTCCGCCTCACCGATTTCTACTCGCCGCGCGAGATGCAGTTCGTCGCGCCCAACAAAGCTTATGTTAGTGATTTGTACAGCTCTCAGCTGTGGATTGTCAACCCTCAGGACATGACTCATGCAGGCAGTATCGAGATGGGCAAGGCCACGGAGAAGATGGTGCTGGTGGGCAATGAGCTCTATGTGAGCAACTGGTCGAACACCTTTGTGCAAGGTGTGGAGAAGAACACCGTGCAGGTAGTCGATGTCAACAACGACGTGAAGGTCGCTGAAATCACGGTGGGGAAGGAGCCCAACACGATGGCGGTCGACAGGAACGGCCATGTGTGGGTGCTTTGCGAAGGCGCCACATGGGAAGCCGATGGCGAGAATCCTAGCCTTTGGGAGATCGACCCGCAGCTGAAGATTGCCGCAAAACGATGCGAGTTTGAAGGCACTGCCTTATGCGTCAGGGCAAATCCATCAGGCGACCAGCTTTATGTTATCAACGGCAACGTGGTGCGCCGTTTCGACATCGCCACGTTGAGTTTGTCGGAGACGTTCCATATCGAAGGCGAGTCCCAGTCGATGTTCTACAATATGGCAGTCGAGCCGACGACGGGCGACATATACATCGCCGATGCCAAGAACTTCGTGATGAACGGCACGGTGTATCGCTATTCCAACGATGGCGTGCTGTTGGCTTCGTTCACGGCAGGCCTCATCCCCAGTGCAATGTTGTTTAAATAATTGATATTCTTTGAGGGGATGGCAAATCCCCAGCTCTGTTCGGGCGGATGGCACATCCGCCCGAACTTTCTAAAACAATTCAACAAATGACTAAAACCTGTCCCCGCTGCGGAAAAACATTCGAATGCGTCCATGCTGTGGATTGCTGGTGCGTCAAGGTGAAGCTCACTGACGCTACGAAAGCCTATTTGAAGGAACATTACAGCGACTGTCTGTGCAAGGAATGCCTCGATAAACTGAACCAACAATGAGAAAACTTTGGCTTTTGCTGTTGTTTCCTTTGTTGGCTTGTAGCCATCAAACGAAACAAACTGAAGAGATGGCGCACGGCGACAACCTGATGCGCTATGCGAAAAACATCTCGGTCTACGAGAAAGACTACGGCTATCGCGCCGAGGTGCTCTGCCCTTGGGACACCACGCTTTCGTTGGGCTCGTTTGCTTTCGTGAAAGACACGACAAAGGTCGTTGATACCGATGTGAAAGGCGTTTTGAAAGTCCCAGTCAATTCGGTGATTTCGTTTTCGGCCACGCAATGGGCTGTGTTTTTGCGTTTGGGTGAAATCAATCGCGTGAAAGGTATCCTCGAAGGACGTTTCGTGCATGATTCTACGATGCTTGGCCTGTTGGCGCAGGAGAAGGTTTACGACATTGGTACCGAGGCCGCTGCCGACGTGGAACGGATGATCCAGCTGAAGCCCGATGCCTTGCTTTATTCCCCTTATTTCGATGGCAACCAAGGTGGACTGAACGTCACGGGAGCGGTGCTGTTCCCCTTTGCCGACTATATGGAGAACACGCCTTTGGGTCGCGCCGAGTGGATCCGCGTCATCGGGATGCTGGCGGGCTGCGAGGACAAGGCTGACGCTTGGTTTGCCGACATTGAACGACGCTACAACGCGCTTTCCGGACTGTGTGCCAACGTGGAAACGCGCCCCACGGTGTTTTCCGACTTGGCTTTCAACGGGCAGTGGTACGTGGCAGGCGGTCGCAGCTACATCGCCAAGCTCTTCGCCGATGCCGGTGCCGACTATATCTGGAAAGACAACCCTTCGACGGCCAGCGTACCGATGGATGCCGAGAGCATCCTCGCCAAGGCACAGCATGCCGACTATTGGCGTGTCATCAATTCCAATCCTTTCCCGATGACCTACGAGTCGTTAGCCAAAGAGAGTCCCGTCTATCCGCTTTTCGACGCCTTCAAGAACCACAAAATCATTGTTTGTGACATCCTCCCCACGGGCTATTTCGAGCAGTCGCAATGCGAGCCTGACCTGCTATTGGCCGATTTCATCCATTTCTTCCACCCCGAACTTCTTACGGGCGAATGGGCTGATTATCAGCCTAAATATTACCATTTGGTAGGGGAATGATCACCGTCTGAACGGACAGTCAGCCGAACAGCTGGCACAACCGCTGCAATTCCCTTTGTTTTTTCCGTCACTGCCACAGGAGCATTTGCCTTTGCCGCTTCGTAAAGTGTGGATGGCCAAAACGACCATCGCTAGGACGACCAACAGCACTATGACGGTAGCGAGGTTCATGCGATGACGGCGTTGGCAATAAGGTAAGCAACGAAGGCGACAATCCAGGCGACGACGCACTGGAACAGGATGATGAACAGCATCCACTTGGTGCCTAGCTCGCGACGGATGGCGGCCACGGCTGCCACGCAAGGCGTGTAGAGCAGGCAGAACACCAACATGGAGACGCTGCTGGCTAAGGTGAACAACGGCATGGCGTTCAAGACTTCCAATGTGGCGATGACGCTCTCCTTGGCCATGAAACCGCTAATCAAAGCCGTGACGACCTGCCAACTACCCAGTCCGATGGGACGGAACACGGGAGCAATCCAGCCAGCCACGCTCGCCAACATGCTTCCTTCGCCATTCTCTACCATAGTGAAATGGAAATCAAAGGTTTGCAAGAACCAAATGACCAAAGTAGCGAGGAAGATGACTGTGAAAGCGCGTTGCACGAAGTCTTTGGTCTTGTCCCAAAGCAGGTGGGCGACGTTCTTTGCGCTCGGCAGGCGGTAGTTGGGCAACTCCATGACGAAGGGGGCCACATCACCCTTGTCGCCGAACCATTTGGTGAACAACGCTGTGACGATGCCGACGAGGATGCCCAAAAGATAGAGGCAAATCAGCACCAAGCCGCCATGGCCAGGGAAGAAATAGCTCGTGAAGAAGCCGTAGATCGGGATTTTGGCCGAACAGCTCATGAAAGGCGTCAGCAGGATGGTGCGCCAGCGGTCGTGGGCGGAGTGGAGGGTGCGTGTGGCCATCACTGCGGGCACGGTGCAACCGAAGCCGATGAGCATGGGCACGATGCTGTGTCCGGTGAGACCGAGCTTGCGCAAGAAGCTGTCGCTGACGAAAGCTACGCGGGCCATATAGCCGCTGTCTTCGAGCAGGCTGAGGAAGAAGAACAGCAAGATGATGATAGGCACGAAACTCAACACGCTGCCTACGCCGCCAAAGATGCCGTCGACGACGAGCGACTGCACGGCGGGACTGACGTTCCAGTTGGCCAAAGCGGTGCCTACCACGCCAGCGAGCCAGCTGATGCCTTGGTCGAGCCAGTCTTGCAGGGGCGCACCGAGGGCGTCGATGCTGAGCCAGATGATGCCCACCATGACGAGGATGAAGATGGGGATGGCGGTCCATTTGCCGGTCAGGATCTTGTCGATTTTGCGGCTGCGGCGGTATTCTTTGCTTTCCTTGGGCTTCACCACCGTCTTGTCGCACAGCTTCTTAATGAAGGCAAAACGCATCTCAGCCATGGCCGCGGCGCGGTCGAGGCCGCGTTCCTCTTCCATCTGAACGATGAGGTGTTCCAAGGTCTCTTTCTCGTTTTGGGTGAGTTGCAAGGCCTCGAGCACGATGGGGTCGCCTTCCACAAGTTTGGAGGCAGCAAAGCGCACGGGGATGTCGGCACGCTGGGCATGGTCCTCGATGAGGTGCATGATGCTATGGAGGCAACGGTGCACGGCACCGCCGTGGTCGTCCTTGTCGCAAAAGTCCTGACGCGCAGGGGCTTCCTGGTATTTCGCCACATGGATGGCGTGGTCGACCAACTCGTTGATGCCTTCGTTTTTGGAGGCAGAGATGGGGACCACGGGCAGACCAAGGATCTTCTCCATCTCGTTCATGAGGATACTGCCGCCGTTGTTGCGCACTTCGTCCATCATATTGAGTGCCAGCACCATGGGCTTGCCTAACTCCATCAGTTGCATGGTGAGGTAAAGGTTGCGCTCGATGTTGTTGGCATCCACGATGTTGATGATGGCCTTGGGCTTCTGTTGCATGATGAACTCGCGTGAGACGACCTCCTCGGAGGTGTAGGGCGACAGCGAATAGATGCCCGGCAGGTCGGTGACCGAGGTCTCGGGATGACCTTTGATGACGCCGTCCTTGCGGTCGACGGTGACACCAGGGAAGTTGCCCACATGTTGGTTGGCCCCCGTCAGTTGGTTGAAAAGCGTCGTCTTGCCGCAATTTTGTTGTCCGGCAAGGGCAAAGGTGAGCTTGGTGCCTTTGGGCAGTGGGTTTTCGTGGGTCTTGTCGTGGTAAATGCCTTCCTCGCCAAGGCCTGGGTGGGCGTTGTGGTCGTGCAAGGCAGTGATATAGAGTTGCTCATTGTCTTGATGGTCAGTGCCTTCAGCTTCATCGGATGGGTCGCAAGGCACCACACCGATGAGGGCGGCGTCGGCTTTGCGAAGCGTCAAGGCGTAGCCGTGCACCATGATTTCCATGGGGTCGCCAAGGGGCGCGTATTTCACGAGTTTGATGATAGCGTCAGGGATGAGTCCCATGTCGAGGAAGTGCTGGCGGCGTTGGCCTTCGCCTTCCACGGTTTTGATGCGGGCGGATTGACCGACTCCAAGTTTATCGAGGGTTGTCATTTCGTTCTGATGTTTTCAACCTGCAAAAATACGGCTTTTAGTGCGTTGTTGGCTTCATTATTTATAAGGTTTATGCAAGGATTTTATCATCATTTATGATGAGAAAAACGGAATAGCTCTATTTTTCAAAAAATTGTATTTTTGCACCGATATTTCGATGCTGCTATGATTCATGTTTTGCTCTTCGTGTTGTGTTTTGTGGGTCATGACAACCTGATTGATGACCACGCTGACCCCGATTCCGTCAAGGTGGAGCTCATCCGTTATCTGGAAGAGGACGACTTCGACAAGACGGTGGGGTATGCCAAGGCGGCCGTGGAGTACTACCGCAGCCGCAACGACCTCATGGACGTGGCAGGCTGCTACATGACCTTGGGCAACGCTTACCAACGTATGGGGCAATACGAGGAGGCCATCCGCAACTACAACCTTTGCAGCGAAACGATGGACCAAATTGGTGGCCCGATGGCTAAGGTCAACAAACGGTATGTGCTCAACAACATGGCTGTGATGTACCTCGAAATGGGGGAATACGACCAGGCCGAGTCAATGTGGAACCGGTGTATCGCCTCGGTCAATGACGACGACCCAGGATTTTTGCTGCAATACAACCAAGACTCGCTGCGTTGCCTCGATTTGGCCACCTACTACCAAAACCTCGCCGAGGTGCGTTTGGCGCAAGCCGACAACGATGAGCCAAGGCAACAGGAAAAGATCGGCGAGGCCATCCGCTTTTTGGAGCAGTCGCTCGACTATTCGGAACGCTATGGCGCCGAACCCAACAAGATTGTCGGTCGGTTGACGGGTTTGGCGAAGGCTTATTTCGAGGCAGGCCGCACCGACGACGCCAACCATAACTTGGATGCCGCGTTGCAGCTGGCCACCACTCTTGACGACCCCTATATGCTCGCTGCCATCCACTTGCTGAAAGGCGATGTGAAGCTGAAACTTGGCCAGAACGAAAACGCAGAAAGAGCGTATCTTGACGCACTCTCTTTGGCCCAGGAGAACCATTTCGGCGAGTTCGAGATGGAGGCACTGAACGGTGCCTACGAATGCACCAAAGACAGCCAACCCAAACGGGCTTTGGCCTACTTCACCCAAAACGTCGCCCTCAAAGACTCCATTTACAATAAAGAGCAACAAGCCCTCATCCGCGACTTCGAGGTGCAATACAAGATGGAGGAGAAGGAGCATGAATTGACCTTGCAACGTGAGAAAAACCGCCAAGGCAAACGTTTGCTGGCGTTGTCGGCGACAGTGGCTCTCTTGCTGTTGGTGTTGTTGGGCGTCGTGCTGGTCGTTTTGCGTCAGCGCAAACGGCGCAACGCCCTGAAGGACCATTTGCTTTTTGTCGTTGTACACGATATCAAGACGCCGGTGCAGACGCAATCCCAGTTGCTTGAGATGACCCATGAACACATCGACGAGATGACCATGCCCGAAATGAAGGAGAACCTGCAAGCCCTGAAAGTTTCGGCCGACGACCTGAACGAGAAGCTGCAAAACATCATCTATTGGGTGAAATGCGAGATGGGCAAGGCCGAAAACCCGCCCAAACGCTTCGTGTTACGTGACTTGGCAGACGAGGTGGTTGGCGAAATGACTTCGCATATCCAGATGAAGTCGTTGACCGTTGTCAACACGATTCCGGCCGAATGGGCGTGCCTCGACGATGACAATATCGTGAGGATGGTGCTGCAAAATCTCTTGTCTAATGCGGTGAAATTCTCGTGGCCCAACGGCGAGGTCAAGATCAGTGCCAACGAAGCATCAGGGAGCTATTGGGTTGCAGTGAGCGACAAGGGTATGGGCATCCCGAAGGACAAGCTGCAACGATTGTTCAATGATGTGGTCACCAACAGCGACGGCACCATTGGGGAGATGGGTACGGGCATCGGCCTCTTCGTCACCAAGCAATTAATGGAACGCAATGGCGGCAAGGTAAAGTTGGAAAGCGAAGAGGGACGAGGCACCACAGTTAGTTTCACTGTCAAAAAAGCGTAAAAAATGGCTAACAAACGGAAAATCAATATTATGATAGTGGACGACCACCCGATTTTTCGTGTTGGTTTGAAGATGACGTTGCGGTATTCAGGCATTGCCTTCCAAGTGGTGTCGGAGACAGAGAATGTGATGCAATCCACAGAATACTTGAAAGCCAATGGCCACGAACTCGACCTGCTCCTGCTCGATTTTTTCCTTACCGATGGCACTGCCTTCGATGTGCTCGATGCGGTTGAATTGTACTGTCCCTCAGTAAAGGTGTTGTTGCTTTCGGGCGAGGTGTTGCCCCCTAAGGTGATGGCGCAAATACGTGACCGCATTGACGGCTTTATCGGCAAGAACGTGAAGCCTGATGAGATGAAGCAACGCATTGATATGCTTTTCGGGACGACTCTCGAGCCCGTCTCAGTCCCAGTTTCCGAAGAACTTTCTGATCGCGAGAAAGAGATTATCAAGCTGTGTGCCCAAGGCTTGACCGCAAAAGAGATAGGGGAGAAGCTGCACATCGGCAAACGCACCGTTGAGACCCACAAGGAACGCATCTTCCTCAAACTCGGACTGAAGTCCACGAAAGAATTGATCAACTATGCCGTCCGCCATGGGTTGACGGAGTGAGTGACATCCGAAAATCTTCATTTTTGATACAGAGACCATGCAAATTCCGTATTAATACGGAATGGTAGTTGGATTTTTGTTTTGATTTTTGCAAGTTGAAAAAATAGCATTGCATCAAAGCAACAATCAAAACACATAATAATATGAAGAAAAAGTTTACGTTTCTGTTGGCAGCCTTGGTGCTGCTCGGCGGCTTGGTCGGTCCGATGGGGAAGGCCAAGGGACAGTCGATTACATTTACGAACCTAACTAACCCGCAGCCTACTTTGAGTTTCAGCTATGGCGTTGGCAATGAGGCCCCTGAGGGACAATATGCCTATGTCAGTTGCGCCAACCTTGGTGAGGGCAACGACGTGACCGTCAGCTTGGGCCAAGGCAGTAACAGCCATTTCGAGCTGTGGTACTTGCAATCAAGCCAAAACTCATGGATCAACCTTACCCAATTCACGGCCACCAACACTGATCAGTATTGGTTCGGATTCGATTTCCTCGTTCGCCTGAAGCCAGGCTATGAGCAAGACAGCGAACACTCGGATGTCGTCACCCTTACGGCGACAGTGAATGGAAGCACCGTTTCGGCCTCCATCACGCTTACGGGAACGGTGACGGCAACAACCTACAACATCGAGTTTGACTATGGCCTCAATCCTCACGGTTGGGTGGCGGTTTACCCTTCACATGATGTCGTGGCAGGGGAAAACGTTTACATGGATGTGCATCCAACCTCTGGCTATCGCTTTCAATCCTTTACTTTCTATAGGAAAAGCAACCATGAGGTAGTGAATAGTGAAGATGTTTCTTTTTATGATTTAAGCGATTATCCGTATGCAGATCACGAGTATACTTTCATGATGCCTGCCTACGATCTGCTGATTGAAGCATCGTTTGTGCCCAACAGCTCACTGCCTACACCTACCATCATGGTGGGAACCACTCCGATGGCGTTCTACAACGGCTACGGCGACCCCGACCCCGAAGGAAATTTTTTATGGTTTGGCGTCCAAAATCCTGGCAACAATTCGGCCATTTGGGCTGAAGTGAACTCAACCGACTTCGAGCTTTGCCAAGTCACCGAACCGGATGCCATCACTTGGAACGGCCAATACGTTGGCGTTCAAAGCACCGACGCCAATTATTTCGGATTCACTTTAGGCATACGCCTGAAGCCCGGCTTGGAACGTGGCACCTACAGCGGCGTCCTCACGTTAGGCGCCGACCGTGCCACAGAAGTTGTCATCAACCTTACGGGAACAGTGACCGACCCGACTTATCACATTGAAATCTTGGAAGCCACCCCAATTCCCACTGCTGGTTATGCCTCGTGTAATGAAGGCTATGACCACACCGCAGGCACCGAGGTCACTCTGGCGACGCAACTCAGCTCAGGCTATGTCGGCACTGGCGTTTGGACCGTGTTCAAGGAAGAAGATGGCGAATGGGTGGCCGACAACTCAGTGGAAATCATCGGCAATAGTTTCACCATGCCTGCCTACGACATCAAGATACAACCTCATTTCAGGTCGACGACCGCGCCTTGCATCGTGGTGGGTGATTATTACATTACCCTTTCCCAGTCGGTGGCTGAAGGTTTCCGCATGACGGGCGCGACGTGCTACAACTTCACCCCACAAGGCGGCATCACTGTCAAGCAATATACGGACGCAACTTGTCATGTAGAGCAAACTGATCGTTGGCTGACCATAACCACGGATTGGAATGGTACTGGATACTATTTGTTAGTCCATTTTGAGACAATCAATACAAGTTCGGAGAATCGCACGACTTATGCGCGAATCGAAGGGGTAACAGCTGAAGGCGATAACGTTTATTCTGATCCTATCGAAATCACCCAGTTGGGCAGGACCTCTATCAGCTTTGGCGAAAACAACCAATTGAGTCTTGCCTGGGAGGGCCAAAGCGGCACCATCCCGTTGGTTTGCCACAACTTGTCGGGCGTCCACCATTGGAAGGTGAAAACCCCTGAAGGCGGTTGCGAGCTCAACTTCAGATGGCTTACGCTCGATTTCGTGGAAACTAACGATGGCTACGAGATCCATTACCACTGCCTAGGCAATTCTTTGGCCGTTGGGCGTACCGTATGCCTTTCCGTTTGGGCCTACGATGCCAACGGCAACGTCATGGGAGCATCCGAGAATTGGCTTGATGGCGACTACCTGACCATCCACCAAGACCCCGAAACGCTCATCTCCACCACGCGCGACGTGTATAGTTTCGACGAAACTGGCGCTACGCAAGTCTACACCTGCCCGCCCGAGGGAAGCAGCTTCACTGTAGTTTCAAACCAAACAGGGTCTTTCAACTATAATACAATTTATTCTCCTAACTATCCTAATGAGGCCAATTACATTGAGCTTCAACTGAGAGGCTATGTCGACCACGCCATTAAGGGTATCAAGCTGGATATGATGCCGGGCGAAACTGCTTGGGGCATGGTGCAAGTTTATGTGGGAGATTTGAACGCAATTTACCATGATTTGGCCCACGTCAACAATGGTACCCTCAGATCGTGGCCCAACGTGACCTACAGCGACGAGTGTTATGTTGACCTCGATGTCGAGATGAACGGAGACGATGCCGATTATGTCATCGGATCGGGTGACACGCTGAAGATTCGCATCACCTCGACGGGTGGAACGCTTTATTGCCAAGGCGTCACGGTTGATTATGTGGGAGCGCCGAGCTATGTGACTGAAAAATGGTATGAGACCGACTTGGAGGACATCCTTCCTGGCGATGAGTTTGTCATTGCAGGATATTATGTTTTCCATTGGTATGGCATGGACAACACCAATGGCAAGGCTATTCCGTTAAATCTTACGTCTGATGAAAGCGAGTTGAGTAGCGTTGAGGGACAAACGGAAGTCACCAACAATGTGATTTGGACACTTGATCGCTACCAAGGCAAATACCTCTTCAAGCCTGTTGGCACTACGGGCCAATACTTGAAGTGCTCCACTTCGGGGGATGTGACCATTGGCACAGGCTCGGATAATCGTGGTTTCGAATGGTCGCCCCGCCCCATGTTCAACGACCACTATTACCTCTACTGCAACGGCTACTATTTGGTCATTGACGAAAACGGCGATTATTACAATCACTATTGGAAAGGCTTTGATGCCAACCATACTCCGGGAAGGACAACCAAATTCTTCAAGAAGACGTATGAATACCTTTATGATAATATTGCTACTGCAAGATACCAGGCAAGCCAAGCTGATCCCGTGGTGCTTAACGTGCGTGGCGTGGTGAGTCACAAGTCGGGGGCTTATCTGTATTTGCAAGATGCAGATGATGCCAGTTCACATGTTGCCATAATGCTCAGACGTAACGATTTTGTCAACGAAGACGATTACAACCAGATCGTTAAGGGCGACGAAATCATCGTAAGAGGTAAGCCTTATCGGACTGAGAATGGATATGTAGTGGCCATGCACAACCTCAGTTTGCTCCAGGTGAAGAGTCAGGGCAACACGGTGACACCGATAGAGGTGACTACTTCCGAATTGACGAATGATGATGGTAGCGATCCATGGAACACCAAGGAATTCATGCTTGTCAAAGTAGAAAATGCCGTTGTGGACTATGTGAATTCGAACACGGAATTCACCATTTCTCAAGAAACGGTACAAGCCTCGGTGTCGCACCACACCAATGTGGAAGTGGCGCAATTCAATGAAGTTGACGTGATTGGTGTGTTCAGAAGGACTTCTAATGGTCCTGAAATCTTTATCCGTTCGGTCAACGACATCACCGTCTATCACCCGCACAACGTGATTTACGGCCCTGTGATCCAAAACGAATCCACCCCCGACGCGCAATATTTGCCGGTCGTTACGCTCAATACAGAAAGCAACTATAGTGGAGCCTATATGCAAGACGACCAAATCAACCTCAGTTTCCCGACCTCGTTGACAACGGGAGCCAATGATGTAATCTTCTACCAATATTCAGGTGTCGGCGTCTATACCCTCGACGAACAGAACCAGAGGACTTACCTTGAGCCAACTGGCGGCGATGCCAGCGACAATCGGAGTTGGATTGAGTTCACCATGCCCAACGAAGACGTGCATGTAGAGGTGTATTACACCAGAATGTACCAGCTTCGTTACTATTCCTATGCGGGTTCCTATCTCCAGTCGAACGTACTTGAAGGCACATACGCACATTCCGGCCCGTTGTATAACATTAATATGCCTGCCCCCGAAGGCTATTCTTTGGTCGGTTTTTCGAGAGGCGGAGAATACTATTGCGGTGACTATTTGGATTATGGCGTTTATGAGACGGGTGCCACCATGCTCTACAACGATGTCATTTGGTATTGGCCTTTGTTCCAGAAAGCAGGCGAGGAGGAACTTTACACCATGGTGTTTGTTGGCGATCAGACATACGGAGGTGAAACCGAAAACCTTGATGTAAACGGCCCGATGCTTGTTGAATCTGGCGCAGTGTTAAACATGGGAAGCAATGGCATTGTGAACACACATTATGATTGGTTCGTCATCGAAGATGGAGGCCAGGTGATATGTAACAATCCTTTCAGAGGCACAATGCACAAAAACATCACGGGCTATGGCACTGGGGACGGCAACTGGTATTTGCTTTCGAATCCTCTCCAAGATCAATCTGATGTATTTGCCACGAATTATATCCAAAACCTTATCGACGCCAACGGCGAATACGACCTTTATTCCTTCGACCAAAGCGAAGAAAAAGAATGGAGGAACTTCAAACAAACAAACCATAGCCACGAGTGGAAACGCGGACAAGGCGTGCTGTATGCCAATAAGAATGATGTTACGGTGGAATTCAAGCAGGATCTGAATAATCCTACAAACGGTTATGATGTTGTGTATGATGGCAACGCTTCATTCAAGGGCTTCAACCTTGTTGGCAATCCTTGGACCTACGATGCCTACGTCAACAGGACTTACTATCGGATGAACGCGGAAGGGACTGGGCTTGTCGAGGTCAATGACAACGCGCCTATCCATCCTTTGGAAGCCGTGTTCGTTGAGATTGCTTCAGAAGATGATGGACATAAAGTCGTTTTCACTAGGGAACCAGAATTTGTTTCGCAAACCATGACGGCTACGCCTCAGCTGCCGCTGTCGCATGCTCAGTCGGAGCATCAGGATGCATCGTTGGTGATGGCCATTTCATTGGTTACAGGCTGGAACTGGTGGACACCCATGGTGCAGATTACTGCAGCGCAACTGAATAACACGCTCAATGGATGCTTGACACAGATTATGGCGAAAAATGAAGAAAATGTCAGCGGGGAACTCAATCCTGGACAGATGTACAAACTGTATTCGACTGCCGATGTCAACGATGTAGCTGTGAATGGCGTACCCGTTTCGCCCAGTATTACGATTGAAGCTGGCTCCAACTGGATTGGTTACACTGGAGAAAACACTACCGACATTGCTGTTGCTCTTACCACACTTCTTGGAACCTCGTTCACACCTAATGAAGGCGACAAGATTATCTCGCAAGACGGTGGTTTTGTCATATTCAATGGCTCAATTTGGCAAGGAACACTAACCCAGCTTACGCAAGGACATGGGTATGTGTACGTGCGTGCTCAATAAAAAGTCATCATTGCATGGCTTCAGGTTCGATGGTGACGAAGTCGCCGCGTTCTTGGAAATAAGCCACTAGCTTTTCATAAAACTTCGTCTTACTCATCGTCTCGGCGTTGCCGAAGACGATGAGTTTCATTTTGGCGCGGGTGATGGCCACGTTCATGCGGCGCAAGTCGTTGAGGAAGCCGATGTTGCCGCTGTCGTTGTCGCGCACCATGCTGATGAGGATGACGTCGCGTTCTTGCCCTTGGAAACCATCCACCGTGTTGATGGTGATTTGATGGCGCAAAGGCTTCAGCATCTTGTTGTTGCGCATGTATTTGCGTAACAGCCTGACTTGCGCTTTGTAGGGCGAGATGATGCCGAAGTCCACCTGCTCGCGCAGGAGGTGTTCCATGCCGATGAGCTTCACGTAGTCCATCAGGGTCTTCATCAGGAGTTTGGCCTCCTCGTGGTTGCTACGGCTCAGGTTGCGGCTTTGCTGCTCGCCGAAGTCGCACTTCGACGTGTCGACCCACATCAGGGGCTTGTCGATGGGGGAGACCACGCGGTCGGCCACGGAAGGGTCGGCTTTCAGCTGGCCGTGGTAGAACTGTCGCGACGAAAACTCCATGATGTCGCGGTTCATGCGGTATTGCACGTCGAGCAGGGTGACGCACGAGGGCTTGTTTTTCACCACTTTTTGCATCAGTGTGCGTTCCAGTCCTTCTCGACCGGCCTCCTTGCATTTCACCGTGGGTGGCAGCTGCTGGTGGTCGCCGGCGAAGACGACGCGGTCGGCCTTGAGGATGGCCGTCCAGCAGGCGGCTTCGAGAGCTTGTGCGGCCTCGTCGATGAAGACGGTGCCGAAGTGGCGGCGTTCCATCAAGTGGTGGGCGCTGCCGATGAGGGTGCAGGCGATGACGCCCGAAGTGGCAAAGAGCTCTTCGCGGATTTTCACCTCCAACTCGGTCTCGCGGTGCTGCAGCTTGCGTATTTGGTTGTGTTCCTTGTCGCCGAGTTTGGGTCTGCTCTTGATTTCGCGGAGCGACGAGCGCACGCTGAACAGCTCCAAATAGTCGGGATGGTTGCCATAGCGGTATTCATAGGAGCATTCCATCATCACGTCGTTGATCCTTAACGGGTTGCCGATGCGCAAAACGGAGATGCCGCGCCGATAGAGCTGCTCGCTGATCCAGTCGACGGCGGCGTTGCTTGGGGCGCAGACCAACACTTGCGTCTCGCGTTTCAGGGTCTCACTGATGGCTTCCACGAGGGTGGTGGTCTTGCCTGTGCCGGGCGGGCCGTGCACGATGGCGGTCTCGCGGGCGTTGAGCACCTTGCTGACGGCGGCATTTTGGCTCGCGTTGAGCCATGGTATCCTGTTGAAATGGTTGTCGCGGAAGGCGGGTTGTCGCTCACCGATGAGCACGCTGCGTAGGTTGACAAAGTCCTCATCGTTGCGTTCGCGCACCTGTCGCAAGCTGCTCTGCATCACTTGATAGGAGTAGTCGTCGATGCCCAACAGCACACCGATGTTGCCCCGCGAGGCCAGGTTCTCAAGAGCCATCAGGACGTTTCGGTTGTTCACCGCTATTTCCATGCGGAACTCTTGGATGCGGCTCACGGTGCAGTTGAAGTTGAGCACGCGCATCTGTCCGTTCTCGAGGCTGAAGAAGTTGACGATCTTGCCTGGCTCGAAGTCGCTGCTCGTGTCTTCGGGCTGTGTTCCGTCGAAGAAGACGTCCACAACTAGTTGGTTGGCAATGTTATATGATGTGGTGCCTAAGCGGATGGGGTACCAGCAGTCGCCTTCGGCCACGTCGCCGTTCATCGGAGCGCGTTTGACGGCTTCGAGGTATTCGGCCTTCTCGTAGTCGTATTCCTTGCGGAGAAGGTCGGACTGGAGGTAGAGAGATTCTAGGGGATGGGACATTGCGTTTGCTGTTAGGTGTTGTATGGCTGTCGGGCTGTCGTAATTCCCCCCTTCAAGGGGGCAGGGGGATTGGGCAGCATTTATATGTCGTTTTTTTGGGCAGGGACTCACGTCGCCTGCTTACTGATATGTCGTCCCTACGGGACTTTTGGCAGGGACTCACGTCGCCTGCTTATGGGCTTATGGGCTGTCGTCCCTACGGGACTTTGGGCAGGGACTCATGTCGCCTGCTTATGGGCTGTCGTCCCTACGGGACTATGGTTTCTGGCTTGCCGCGCGTGATGTAGCGCAGGGTCACCTCGGGTTGTTTCTCTTTCTCTTTTTTCATCTTGCACTTGAACGAAACTTCTGACGGGCCTTCGTCGAGTAATGAAACGCCTTGTGGCAGTATCTCTTCCATCGTGTTGAAATTCGCATCGGTGACATAGGCCGTGCCGTCAAAATCGAAAACCAGATACTGTCCTGCCTTGACGGTGCAAGGAAAGTAAAGTATGCCGTTGGGTGTCCTCAGTTCCAGCTCGCTGATGCTGCCTTTGCCTTCCACGGCGATGCGGAGGGCGAAGCGGCCCGGGTAGGGACTGTTCCATTGCCAGCCATCGTCTTTGAAGTTGCAGTAAAAGCCTCTTGAGATGTACTGCGGATACAACAGATAGCTTGAGTCTTCGGCCTTCCCGATGTGCCAGTTTTCGTAAGGATCCTTGAACAGCTCCTTTTGCTCCTCGCTGAAAGCGCCAGCCAATCGTAAGGTTTCCCAAATGTTGATGGTGTTCAGCATATCGTTGGTAAGGCCGTGTCTTTTCATTGTTTCTGGGTCGAAAATGAGGCCGAAGCCGGCATCATAGGCGGCGGCTTTTGAAAGGAACCATTCCATTTCTTCCATGGTTGTCGCTTTTCGGTTCTTGTCGGCCAACAAGATTTGGAAGTTGCCGATCATCCACGGCATCTGCGTCTTGCGATAGAACGCCTGCTTTTCCGTGAGGGTCTCCACGATTTTGGTGCGCATCGATGCAGTCCACAGTTGGCTCTCGTTGACGCGGCTGAGGTAGTGCCATGCGGTGGGGGTGAGCAGGTCGGCTTGCAAGAGCTTGTCTGGGTTGTATTTGTGCATCGTGTCGAGGAAATGACCTATGGCGATGTCGCCGTATTCATTGTAGGCATAGCTTTTCAAGTCGTTGAAAACCAATAACGGATAGCTTGTCTTCGCCAATCGTTTGGCTTCTTGTTGGACCATCTGGTCTTGCAGCTCCAAGTCGGGGAGGAGGGTGCGTTCGGGGGTGTCCCAAAGTCTGTAGACGATGGCGTCTTTGGGATGTGCCGACTTTTTCGTGCCGAAGGCACCGCGGACGCAATGGTAGAAAAGATTGATGTTGCCTGTGGTCTCGGTGGTGCGATAGGTGATGAGCTCGTCTTCCACTTGCAGCACGTTGATGTGGGCGGGCTGGTTGAAGAGTTCTGAATGGTAGACCGCGAACTCGTCTTGGGTTTCATTCATGGGGAGTTGCAGTTGCAATCTGCCCTGTTTCAGCAGGTGCTTCGAGGGTTGGGGCGAAACGAGCTTGCTGTTGGTGGGGATACGGTTGGCCAAGACTTCGATGCCCAGGTCCAAGCCGGCTTGTCGGCTTCGCTCTTGCATGAAAGCAAGGTCTTTTTCGCCTTCTTTGACGATAATGTAGGACTTCGTGCTTCGCAATGGGATGGAGTCTTGCGCTGGAGCAATGAGGCAGCACAAAACCAATAGGATTATGGCGAGCGTCTTCTTCATCAGTCGATTCCTCTCAAATCTTTGTAAAGTTGAACGGCGTAAAGATCGGTCATGTTGGAGATGAAGTCGATGACCGACATGAGCCGGGTGTAGGTGTCGTCGGTCACCACCCTGAACTGTTCGGGGACAAGCGAAAGCAGCTTTTTGTTATAGGGCGTGTCGGGGCAGAGCACGGCGTTGGTGAACTCTTCCATCAGCGTGCCGATGACGTTGAAGCCTGTCAGCTCGATTTTCACGACTGAGGGGTGGCGGTAGATGTGTTTCACGGATTCGGCTCGGCAATTCTCCAGAGCGTTCTTCTCGAATTCGGGGAGATGCGAGATCAGGCTTTTCTCGAAGCGGCCTTCCATGATGGCGTCGTAGTTTTTCACGAAGATGTCGCTCACGCAGTTGACGAGCTTATTAATCAAGGTGGCGCGAAGGAAAGCCATGCGTTCGTTGACGTCGGCCACGTCGCGGTATACGTCGGCTTTGTGCTTGAAGAAACTGGCGTCTTTGGTGTTTTTGTTGTTGAAGAACGACATGAAGCAGCTTTCGATTTTCTCCGTGCTGACGATGCCGCGCTTGTGGGCGTCTTCCATGTCGAGGACGAGGTAGCAGATGTCGTCGGCGGCCTCCATCATGTAGGACAGCGGATGACGGGCATGGACGAGATGCGCGTCGTCGATGCGTGGCATGCCGCATTCTTCGACGACTTCCATGAAGGCATCGAGGTCGGCGTTGAACACGTTGTATTTCTTGCGGTCGCCTTTGTCGAAGGAAGGGTAGGGGTATTTCAATAAAGTGGCCAAGGTGGCTGAGGTGAGCGAGAAGCCGCCGGCGCGCCGTCCTGTGAATTGGTGGGTAAGCTGTCGGAAGGCGTTGGCATTGCCTTCGAAGGCGATGAGGTCGCTCCATTGTTCAGGCTTTACTTGGTCTTTCAATGCCTTGCCTTTGCCGTCGCGGAAGAAGCTGCTGATGGTGTCTTCGCCCGAGTGGCCGAAGGGCGGGTTGCCGAGGTCGTGGGCCAGACAGGCTGTCGACACGATGGTCTCGATGTCGGATTGTCGGTCTTTCAGCGCATCGTGTTTGTCGGCCAGTTTTTCCACCGTGCGGCAGGCGATGGAGCGGCCGACGCTGGCCACTTCGAGGCTGTGGGTCAGGCGGTTGTGTACCATTTGTGCGCCCGGGAGCGGAAACACTTGGGTCTTGTTTTGCAGTCGGCGGAAGGGGCTGCTGAAGATGATGCGGTCGTAGTCGCGCTGGAAGCTGCTGCGGATGTCGGCGCTCTTGTGCGGCTGCGCATAGCGTTTGTTCGAAAGGAGGTCGTTCCAGTTCATTTGGAGGTCTGCTTGTTTATGAAATGCAAAAGTATGAAAAAAAACTCATGTAACTCACAAGTGCGAGAGGTGGCAAGGCCGAAAAATGCGTTATATTGCCATGAAAAAGGAAAATGGACTTTTTGTCAAAAAATCAAGCAAAAATCATTGTTATATTAAATAAATCACTATTTTTGAAGCGATAAAAATATAGTAATTAACTTTAAAATTTTGATTATGAAAAAGTTGTGTAAAAATCAGGTGATTAACCGCTGCCTGATGATTCTGGTGGCGGTCTTCTGCTGCCTACAGACAGCGTTGGCCTACGACTTCTCGGCAGTAAGCCCGTCGGGACATACTATCTATTACAACATCGTCGAGGGTGGATACCAAATTCCCCGCGTGTCGGTGACTTATCCGAATACCAGTGAATCACCGTGGGGTAACATTCAAAGGCCATACGGTAATTTGGTGTTGCCTGAAACAGTGACTTATAACGGCACCACATATAACGTGGCTTACATAGGTTCGAAAGCATTCCAAGGTTGCGCAGGCTTAGTCTCTGTGGTCATTCCTTCGTGTGTGATTACCATCGAGTATAATTCTTTTTCGGGTTGCGAAAGTCTGACCACGGTGACCATTAATAGCGCCTCCATCGCTGCGGGCCCCTATAACTCCTCTTATAATTTAAAAAACATATTCGGAAACCAGGTCACGAGCTATACTATAGGCGCGGTGTCCACCATAGGTAGTTGTGCATTCTATGGTTGCACCAACCTAGCTTCGGTGACCCTCCACCATGCTATTCTTGCCATTGACAACAATGCCTTTTATGGTTGCAGCAACATGTATAGGGTCAACATCACGGATTTGACCGCATGGCTCAGAATCAACTTTGTATCTAAGTATTCCAATCCGCTTTACTATGCACACAACCTTTATCTCAACGGAACTAAAATCACCGATTTGACTATCCCAAACGGTGTGTCTACCATTAAGCAATACGCTTTCCATGGTTGCTCTATGACCTCGGTGAACATTCCTAATTATACCGTGACTTCCATAGGCAACTCCGCATTCGAGAGCTGCTCAAGTCTGACCTCGGTGTACATTGGCAATTCAGTGACTTCCATAGGCGAGAATGCTTTCCGCGGATGCACTGGATTGCCCTCAGTATTTATACCCAGCAGCATAACCGTCATCAGTGCAGGAGTTTTCCGCGAATGCAGCAACTTGACATCGGTGGATCTCCCCAACGGTATCTCACAAATAGGCAATAACGCTTTCTACAATTGCAGCAGTCTGACCGATTTGGTCATACCGGATGAAGTGCCTTCAACAATTGGAGACTATGCTTTCTGTGGCTGTTCAAGTCTAACCTCGGTGACCATCCCTAATACGGTGAACTCCATTGGGAACTTCGCATTCAGCTCATGCGGCAGCCTAACCTCGGTGACCATCAATAGCAACGCCATCGCCTCGCTCTCATACTCCGAATTGTATAATATGAAAAACAAATTCGGCAACCAAGTCACGAGATATACTTTTGGATCAAACATCACTTCCATAGGCCAAAATGCATTTTATGACTGTACAGGCATGGCCGAGTTGATTCTACCCAGTTCTTTGTCTTCAATAGGAAACAATGCATTCCAAAACTGCAGCGGCCTGAATAGGGTCCTAATAAGTGACTTGAATGCCTGGTATGAGATTGACTTTGCCAATGCCTACGCCAACCCCCTTTATTATGCCAACCATTTCTATGTTAACACAAATGAGGTTGTCAATTTGACCGTCACCAGTAACATATCTGAAATCAAAGACTATGCTTTCGTTGGTTACAAAGGCTTACATTCGGTGAGTATTGGCTATTACGTGATATCCATAGGCAACTCTGCCTTCGAGAACTGCTCAGGTCTGACCTCGGTGACCATTGGCAACTCAGTGAATACCATAGGTGATGATGCGTTTAAGGATTGTACGAACTTGACCTCTGTAACCCTCAACAACAATGCCATCGCATCAGCCGACTACACCAGCTCCAACAACCTGAAAACCATTTTCGGCAATCAAGTCACAAACTATACTTTTGGGGCCATCGTTTATTCCATTGGCAAGTATGCCTGCTACGGCTGCACGGGCCTGACTTCGCTGACCTTTCCTAATACTTTGCAAACCATCGGATTGCATACATTCAACGGTTGCACAAGTCTGACCTCTGTTACCCTTCCCAGTTCAGTGTATTTTATTGACCAATCTGCATTCCAGGGATGCAGCGGCTTGAATGGAGTCGTTATCAGCAATTTGGCCGCTTGGTGCGCGATTGACTTTGGCAATGCCTACGCCAACCCCCTTTGTTATGCGAAGCATCTCTATCTTAACAATAACGAAGTCATTAATTTGACCATCCCCAGTAGCGTGTCTGAAATCAAGGACTTTGCTTTCACAGGCTCCACAGGCTTACATTCGGTGACCTTCCACAGCGACGTGACTTCCATAGGCAGCCAAGCATTCAAGAACTGTACACATCTGTCCGCTTTGAACATCCCTAGCACCATAACTTCCATCGGCGAATATGCTTTCGAAAACTGCTCAGGCATGACCTCTTTGACCCTGCCAAGCAACATGTCCTCAATAAGCCATGGCGTTTTCTATAACTGCACTGGCCTGACCGAGATACACGCCGGGGCCATGGTGCCACCTGTCATTGCCGGTAGCACCACTTTTGGTAATGTGCCTACGGCCATCCCCGTCTATGTGCCTTTGGGAAGCGCGCCTTCCTATCAAGCGGCGCAATATTGGTCAAGGTTCACCAATTACGTGGGTGCGATCGTCCCTGGCGACCTCACGGTGACCGTGCCTTATGAACAAGAATTCTATCAAAGTTTCATCCCTAGCAAATGGACCTCCTATGAAGGACAACTGGTCTGGAATGGCTCGATAAACAAGTACACGGCCAACCTGTCGACGAACGTCGATCATTGGTACTTCGGATTTGTCAATGGCGTCTTCCTCTCATCCCACGCCTGGGCCAACATTGGGAACACGAACCATGCCTTCTGGCTGGTGTCGCCCATCATGCACCTCGATGGAGCGTACAACATGCTCAGCTTCGATATGGCCCTTACCCAAGCCTCGGGCTTCTTGACGCCAGTTACCCCGGGCGCGCAAAACAACACGCGTATCTTTGCGCTCGTCTCGACCGACCACGGCTTGACATGGACCAAGCTTGAAGCCTGGAAACACAACACAAATACTTATTCCGAAATTGAAAGCCTCACACCTCATGGCGCCACCTTTGCATACAACCTCGAGAATTATGCCGACCAGGACATCATGGTGGGTTTCTATGTGGATTGCTCCAACGCTAACGACGCTTACAACCGCGTGCATATCGACAATTTCTTCGTTGGAGAATTCGACCCCTCCACACCGCCGACGGTCGCTGTTGACGACATCACAGGCTATACGGCCACAGTGTCTTGGACCCCTGCCTTCGCTTGGCAGCAAGGCTGGGACTTCTACTACAAAAGCGAATATGACGGTGTGCCGTATCCTAATTATGCCTCACTCGAAACCCTTCAGGCAACAGGGCGCTTTTTTCACCTTACGGAAACAAGCTATGCATTGCAGAATTTGACAGCTAATACATTTTATCAGGTTTGGGTAAGACACCGCGATGGCAGCGAGACCGGCAGTTGGAGCAGCCCGCTCGGTTTCACCACAACCTCGCAGTGCGCCCCGCCCAAGAACCCCCAAGTGGTGACCACGCAAACCACCGCCTACATCACTTGGGAACCTGGACAGCCCAACCAGACCAGCTGGGAAATCTATGTTGACCCTGGCTGGGATATGGGCGAAGAACTTGAAGAACCATTCTTTTACATGGATGGCTTGACTCCAGGGACAGCGTTTGAAGCACATATTTTTGGACATTGTACTGAAGGTGACGGCGATAGTGACCCTTTGTATATAGAGTTCTCGACCGATGACTACGACCATCTTACAGTGAATGATGGAACGTACTACAATGAGTTTTTGGTTATCAATGGCGAAGAAACAGGTAGCAACAATTCTAAGTCACAGTTCATCATTCCCGCAGAGATGCTGACGGAGATGCAGTACAGCACCATCCAGAAGATATCGTTCTACAGTGGACAGAACGGCCAGCCCTGGGGTTCGAGTGCAAGTTTCCAGGTCTATATGAAAGAAGTGGATTTCTTCGACTTTGACGCAGAAGGTTATTGTGACGATTCATTTTATGATTGGGACAACTTATACCAATTCAATAACACCACACTACACATTGAGAACGGAAAGATGACCATTGAATCGGGATCGGGATTTGGTTTCCATTACACCAACGGCAACCTGCTCATCGGCATTAAGCAAAACTGGGTTGGAAACAACTGTCAAGTGGCATGGTATGGAGTTGGTACGCCCAACGCGTCTCCAGCTATGTACGAGCCTTCAAGTTATGCCCCACAATGTGTGCAATTCCTCCCCAAGACCACATTCGCATACGAGCCCGACCCTTACAAGCCGCCCACCGACTTCTTTGCCTATCCCACTAGTAGCAACGAAGTGTATTTCGGCTGGATGCCACGCGAAGGGGTTACCTCTTACGACATTGAGGTCTCTTGGAGCCCCGACTTCGACGAGGAAGAAGACCAGCTTCTCACAGGCTTGGAAGAGACTGACTACACCTGGATTGACATTGACTATGAGTACCTATTCCCGAGCCGCACATACTACGCCCATATCCGCTCACATTATGTGGTGGATGGCACCGACCATATCAGCAGCTGGTCGGAAAGCTTCGAATTCGAGACGCTGGAGGCCTGTCCCGTTCCTACCGACCTGACTGCCACAGAGGTAGGCAACCTTATCGTTGAGCTGGATTGGACCGAGACTGGCGACGCCACCGAATGGGTAATCGCCTTCCAGGCGGACGGCGAGGTAGGCGAAAGGTACCTTAACACTTATCATCATCCCTATTATCTAGAAGCACCTTATCTCGAGCCTGGAACCACCTACACTGTGAGGATACATCCATTATGCCCTAACGGAGGCTTTGTCTTTTGTGAGCCCATCACCTTTACCACCTCCAGCAACATCATCTTCGATGACCCGGCGGTGAAGGCCCTCTGCGTTGCTTCATCCACGGGTTGGGACACTGATCGCGATGGCGAGCTGAGCTATACTGAGGCCGCCGAGGTAACAACATTAGGCGATGTGTTTAACAATAATGATGAAATTACAACGTTCAATGAGTTGAAGTTTTTCACGGGTTTGACAAGCATCGTTGATCATGCATTTGGTGGTTGTGGCAATCTGACTTCCGTCGTCATTCCAGTCGGCGTAACCAGCATCGGTACAAGCGCCTTTAGTTATTGCCCCAATCTTACCTCAGTCATCTTCCCAGAAGGTTTACAAACCATTGGCAATTATGCTTTCATGTACGACTTTCACCTGGCCAATATCGATTTCCCTGAAAGCCTAATAACTATAGGTGCCCAAGCCTTCGACCATTGTACCAGTTTGACCTACCTCTTTATCCCCGCTTCGGTAACCTATATTTCATACAGTACTTTCATAGGTTGTACGGGGCTGGAATATGTGAACGTTGCGCCTGGCAACACTGTCTACGATTCGCGCAACGATTGCAATGCCATCATCTCGACAAACTATAATGAATTGCGTGTAGGCTGCAAGACCACGATGATCCCCAATACGGTGACTTCCATCGGTACGCATGCATTCCGTGAAAATACAGCCTTGACATCCATTGACTTGCCTGAAAGCATTACTGCAATCAATGACTATGCTTTCCTCCAGTGTTCAGGATTGAACGCCATTACATTACCCTCATCCCTAACTACGATAGGCAAGCGTGCGTTCAGGGATTGCACGGGCTTGCAATATATCACCGTCGAAGCCTCCACTCCGCCTACGCTTTCCACAGGCAGTGACGACTCTTTCCTTGGCGTCGACAAAACCATCCCAGTCTATGTGCTGTGCGACTATATGACGGATTATTATGACATTAATGATTCTGGCACATGGGGCGGTTTCACCAACTTCATTGCCATCGACTGTGAGCAGCAGTCGCAAGTCATCGCCCTCCACCAAGGCTGGAACTGGTGGGCACCGATAGGGGAAATGTATTTTGCCGACTTCGGCGATATCCTTGATCAAGGTCGAGGCCTTATCATCAACTCGCAGGACGATGGCTTCGCACGCTATGAGGACGACCTCTGGCAAGGCACGCTGAGCGAATTTGTGCCCGGCAAGATGTACAAAATCAAGGTTAACGAGGACTGTACCATTGTCGTCACCGTCGCGCCGGTCACCTCGACCTCCGTCACCATCGCGCCTGGCTTCAACTGGATGGGCTACACAGGTCCGGCTGGCCTCAGCATCGCCACGGCATTGGGAAGCTTCGTGCCAAACGAAGGAGACGAGATCCACGATGAAGACGGCATACGCATGGCTTCATACGATGGCGAAACCTGGTCGGGTAACCTGTTGCAACTCGTGCCTGGCAAGGGCTATCTCTATTATTCCAACGCTACTGAAAGCAAGACGCTGACGTTCGAGTAAGGGAGGGCCGCAACTTCACTGCATTTTGGCTCCGCCGATGGCAAATCGGTGGAGCCAATTACCGTTTTTGCCTGTTGCATTCAAAAAATTCCTACTTTTGCCGCCAAATTCCAAAAAGCGCATACCATGTGGGTAGTTCTTTCATTGATTTCGGCCTTCCTGTTAGGCTTCTACGACATCTTCAAGAAACAGACGGTCGTCAACAACGCCATCATCCCGGTGTTGTTCTATAGCACCATGATCAGCGGACTGCTGTTTGTGCCGCTCGTCCTCTTGTCGCATTTCAAGCCTTACGTCTTTCAAGGCGATTTCATGCAAAGACTTTTCATCGAGCCGATTACCGCCCGTCAGCATCTGCTCATCTTGGGCAAGACGGCCATCATCCTCTGCTCGTGGATGTTCAGCTATTCGGCCATGAAGCACCTGCCTATCACCGTGGTGGGACCCGTCAACCAGCTGCGCCCCGCCATTTCGGTCGTCCTGCTGTTCTTGATCTTCCAGGAGAAACTGACCCTTGTGCAGTGGATCGGCGTGGTGTTGGCCATCGTGTCGTTCTATCTGATGAACAAGTCGGGCAAGCTGGAAGGCATCCAGTTCAAGTCGAACAAATGGGTCTATATGCTGCTGGCGTCGGCGATTTTGGTCGCCTTGCGCGGCGTCTACGACCAGTTCCTCCTGAGCAAGGAAAACATCTCGCCTTCGACCATCCAGGCTTGGTATACCATCTACGACTTCCTCATGATGGCGGTGCTGTTTTTCCTCATCTGGTTCCCCAAGCGTAAGGAACAACCCTTCGAATGGCGTTGGGGCATCGCTGCCATGGCTGTCTTTGTCACCGTGGCCGATGTCATCTACCTTACCGGACTGAAGCAAGAGGCCGCCGTGGTTGTGCTTATTCCGCTGATTCTCTACGGCGTGCGTCTTGTCGTCTCCTTCGTCTACGGCATCTTCGGCTTCAAGGAGCAGAACATCCGCAGCAAGATTATTCCCTTGCTGATGGTGCTGGCCGCGTTGGTCTGCCTCTGCGTCTGAGTTAGTTGAAAAAAACGCCACTTTTCTTGTAAAAATCTGTGCGGATATGGAAATTTTCTATATTTGCGCCAGAATTGAAACGAGAAATCGAAAGATCCGACGTCAGTCAAAACTTTTTGGATATGGAAATTAAAAGAGTATTTGATCTTCTTGACAATTATGTGGAGAAGTATCCGAACCAGCAGGTAGCCCTCGCTGGCAAAAAGAACGGACAATGGGTGAACTACAGCGTCCAATCCTACAAGGAACATGCCGACACTTTGAGTTATGCCTTGATTGAGTTGGGCATAGAGAAAGGCGACAAGGTAGCCATGATCCTCACCAACCGTCCGGAATGGAACATGCTCGACATGGCCATCAGTCAAATTGGTGCCATCACCGTGCCGGTCTATCCCACCATCAGCGAGGAAGACTATCGCTACATCCTTCACGACTGCGACGCCAAGATGGTCATCATCGATGGCCTCTCGGTGATGAACAAGGTGACCAACATCTTGCCGGATGCGCCCAACGTGAAATTGGTCTATACCATGGTCGACCGCGAGAAATACCCCTATTTCGACCAGCTACTTGAACTCGGAAGGGAACACCCTCGTGCTGAGGAGGTTGCCGCTCGCAAGGCCGCTGTCGATGAGATGGAATGCGCCACCATCATCTACACTTCGGGCACCACGGGCACACCCAAGGGCGTGATGCTCTCGCACCATAACCTGATGAACCAGTTCCCCAACTTCCACTATACCATCAGCGAGGGTTCAAACAAGGCCTTCAGTTTCCTGCCAGTGTGCCATGCCTATGAGCGTGCGCTGATCTATTGCTACCAATATCGTGGCATGTCCATCTATTACGCCGAAAGCCTGGCCACCATTGCCAGCGACATGCGTGAGATTCATCCCACGATGATGTGCGCCGTGCCGCGTGTGCTCGAGCGTTTCTATGATGCCATCTGCCAATCGGGTAAGAAACAAAAGGGCCTCAAGAAGTCGATCTTCTTCTGGGCCGTACGCCTCGGCGAACGCTACAAGATTGACGCCACGAGCCGCAGCGGCTTCTACAACTGGAAGTTGGGATTGGCCGATAAACTGGTCTACAGCAAGATACGTTCGAATATCGGTGCCGAGAACTTCGACATCATCGTGTCGGGTGCGGCCGCCATCTCACAAAAGATTGCAGGCTTTTTCTCGGCCATCAAGATGCCGGTGTTCGAAGGCTATGGCTTGACCGAGACTTCGCCCGTCATTGCCGTGAGCAACCGCAACCCGCATGGTCGCGAGGTGGGTTATGTGGGTCAGCCACTGCCCGGGACGGAGGTGAAGATTGACGAAAACGGCGAGATCTGCTGCCGTGGCCACAATGTGATGATGGGTTACTACAAGCACCCCGAGCTGACCAAGGAGGTCATCGACGAGGAGGGCTGGTTCCACACGGGCGACATGGGCGAGTTTGACCAATACAATCGCCTGAAGATCACGGGCCGCATCAAGAGCCTCTTCAAGACCTCGGGCGGCAAGTACATCAACCCCGATGTCATCGAAGCGAAATTCTGCGCATCGAAGCTGATCGAAAACATCCTCGTGGTGGGCGAGAACCAGAAATTCGCTGGCGCCCTCATCATCCCGAGCTTCACCGACCTCAAGTCTTGGTGCGCTGCCGAGAAGATCCCATATACGACCAACGAGGAGATGATCAAGAATCCCGAAGTGCTGAAGCGTTTTGCCAAGGAAGTCAACGATTTGAACAAAGGTTTGGGCGAGACGGAAAAAATCAAGAAGCATATCTTGCTTGCCGACGAGTGGAGCATTGGCAATGGCTTGCTGACGCCAACGCTTAAAGCCAAACGTAAGGTCATCATCGCCAAGTATAAGGACGTGATTGAGCAGATGTTCGCTTGATAGTGCATTATCCGCATGGGTCCACTCGGTACGGCATTTTGATATAATCAGAACGAACTCGATTTTTTTGGAGGTTTTGTTCCGTATATCAAACCTTTTGTCTACTTTTGGAGCCTCGTTGTGACAAAAAGCAAGGCACCGGAACCTTGTAAAACCCTGTAGTAACGGTCGGTTAATACATATAAAAGGTGCGGTGCCCTGCAAAAAACAGTTACATCAGTTTAGAGACGTCATCCGACAGGTTCTGTGGAAGGAATTACGGATGGCGTTTCTTTTCTGCCCTTACGGCGACGCAGTTTGGCGTTCTCGGCCCTGATTTGGGCGTCGACCAACTTGGCGAACGCGCCGTAGGTGGCGGTATCCTCGTTGCACTTGGCTTCAAGATGCACCACCAACTTCTGGTTGATGAGTTCTACGATCTCCTCTTTCAGGTCGGTGGCCGACTCGGTCTTGTCCTCCAAGATGCGCTGTTGGTATTCCAGCAGCTTCGTCTCGAACGACGACTCGGCGTCGCGCAGCTGGTCCACCGCCGTCTTCATGGTGTCTAACTCGTCAAGATGCACGGTCAGGTCGCCAGCCGACAGGCGGAGGAGCAACGATTGGATGAGAGCAGTCTTGCTCTGGTAGTTGCCAGCCTGTATTGCGGAGAGGTAGGTCTCGAACACAGGCTTCAAAGCAGTCCAATGGGACTGGATGTGCTCGTTGGGCAACTTGTCGTAACCCTTCTTGAGGTTGACCAAGGCGCTGACGCACCTCATGCGGTGCGCATCGAAGGTCTCCAAAGAAGAGATGAGACGGTTGTTCCTCAGAGCGTCGAGGATACGGTCCGACAGGCCTCTCAGGTCTGTCATCACGTTGCGCAGATATACGTCTGCAGAGAGTTCTGTGCTGCGGCTTTCATAGATGCCGCACACGGTATGGGCGAGGCCCGCAACTTCGGCGACCTTCAGCCCTTGTAAAAGACGGAAATAATGATTTTGATTCATATAGAAAATTATTGTGACCGTCCTACAGGATTTACAAAAGAGATGAAAGGTAATGTCTTCCCGTGTATAGAAACGCGCCCTATCGGTCGGTATGTCACACAGGGGATTACTCGACGGAAAATGGCCACGCAAAGCGTTGGTTGGCTTTCCGTCACCGGAAAAATGGCAGACTGGGCTTTTTTCCGCCCATTTTCCACCGCCAAAAGGCGGAGCGGAGAAAAAATCGGCGTTTTTCCGCCGTCCATGGGCCAAGCCAAATGCAGGTTGGGCTTTTGGCGCGTGCCAATAGGCGGAGCTGGCGTTTTGTCTCCCCATGCTCGCTAAGCGAGGGCGTGAGGGTGCATCGCCTTTGGCAGGTTTCAAACAGGTATTAAAGTGTAACATCATCGTCTATTGGTTGTTGTTCGGGTTCGTCTTCTATCGCAATGGTTTGTCTTATAGTCGAGAAGTGCTGCTTCAGGCGTTCTTTTCGCCATCGGTCGTGCCTTAGTCGCTGTTCACATTGTTCTTCAAGTTGGGTGAGGCTGATGACCGCTACGCCTCGTTTTTCGGCGTAGTGGCTTAGGAAGCCTTTGTTGGCCAACAGCACGAAGCCGTTCTCCTTGGCGTATTCCACTGCCATGAAATCGTGGAGGGTGAGACATCGGTGGTGTTCGCATTGGATGAATTTTTTGTGGATGTTGAGCATTTCGTCGTCGGAAGGGTTGATGTCGTTGATGTGACCATTCCGAATCAGACTGTACAGACGCCGTTGTGTGTCAGAACTGAGCAGGGTAGAGGCCTTGTAAAGACTGAAGCTGTGGAGCGTATTTCTGGTGACCTTGGTCATTACGCTGAGGTCTTGGTCCAGCAGCATGGGAAGCAAATCAATAGAAACGATGATGTTCATTAGTTAAACGAATTCAAGTTGGTTAATGGTTTCCACCGCTTCGCCGAGCAGCGAGGCTGCTTTGGCGGGGGTGATGAGTTGGTTGCTGAGGGCTTGCAGCACGAGGGTGCGCAGATAGGTGGTGGTTTCGGGTTGCCAGAGGCTTTCGCGTACCCGCTCACGGAATTGTTCGTTGGTTTTCTTGTTTAGCTTGATGTTAAAGTGTTTTGAATAGGCATCGCTGATGATGCCGTGGAGGTGTGCCTTGTACATGAGTGCCTCGATGGAGATGCCGTAGTCGCGCTGTAGGCCTTTCATCTCTTCGAAGGTGAGGCTTTGCCGGCAGTTTCCCAAGCGGACGAGCATCACCGAGGTGGGGATGAGCATCTCGCTGGCGAATGCGTTGCAGAGTCGTTCGACGTCGGCGCCGGCCACGAAGTCGAGGATGAGGTGCGCCAGTTCGTGGAACAGCGTGAAGCGCTTGCGCTCGGGCGTGTAGGTGGCGTTGAGGACGATCAAGGGAATCTTGTGGACGTCGTTGGCGCCATCGTCGGCTTTGCCGTTGGCCATGGCGCTGGTGCCGTCGAATTTTTGTTCGGCTTCCACTTCGACGATGCGTACGCCGAGCGATTCAAGTAGTGCGAAGGGGGAGAATACGGGGCCGTTGCCCAGGTTGAGGGCCTTGCGCAGGGCGCGGGCCTCGGCTTCGGCTTGCAGGTGGGTGGCGACGGGCGTGCCGCCATGGTCGAGCAGGAAAGGTCGTTCGATGTGGCATACCTGCTCGATGTCGGTGATGCGTTCCATTTGATCGGTGGCGGCCTGTTGTATGGCCGCGATTTGTTTGCTGCCTAGGGAGGCCCGTTTGCGGTACTCCCAGGCTTTCGGGGCGATGCTGACGGTGAAGGGCTGGTGGAAGTAGTCGACGTCCACGCCTAGGGCGAAGGCGAGAGCCGCCTCTATGGTTTCGGTCGGCATCATCTTGCCCGTTTCGTACTTGGCGATGGCGTTGGCTGTCACCACGAAGCCGATCCTCTCGCACAGCTCGCGTTGCGAGAGGCACCGCATCCTTCGCGCGTTGGCTAGGCGTTGCCCAAATACGTTGTCATTGCTTTCGTTCATTTTTCCCATTTTTTCGAGTTTGGCTATTTGCTTTGATTTTGAGATTTGTTTCTGTGTCGTGCGTTTTCGCTTTCAAAAATATTCACTGGTTTTCGGTTTGCAAAAATACAACTTTTTTGAAAAACTGCAAACTTTTGAAGAAAAAATTTATTTTTGGGCTTGTACTATTTTATTTATGCCCTATCCAAGCATTGGATTTTTTCATCCTTTATCTTTGTTTATTGATATTTTCCCTATCTTTGCCCCATGCATTAAATTGGGGTATTGTAGGTGTATTTAACCTGTCAGTATACTGTATATGGAACTGATTGATAACGTCACCAAGACGCTGCGCGATGACTTAACCGTGGAGATTAAGTCGGCAAGCAAGATTTCAATGGCTGCTTGCTGTTTCTCTATCTATGCCTTTCAGGAGCTGAAGGAGCAACTCAAAGACATCAAGGAGTTGAGGTTTATCTTCACTTCGCCCACGTTTACTGCCGAGAGAATCGACAAGCAAAGGCGTGAGTTCTACATCCCGCGCATCGACCGTGAACGCACCCTTTACGGCTCTCCCTTCGAAGTCCGCCTCCGAAACCAACTCACACAAAAAGCCATCGCTATCGAGTGCGCCGAGTGGGTCAAAAAGAAAGTCCGTTTCAAGTCAAACATCACGAATAACACCCTCCCAGGATTCATCATTGTCGAAAACGACGACGCGCATACCTATACGCCTGTAAACGGCTTCACTACAACCGACTTAGGCTGTGAGCGCGGCAACAGCATGATGAACTTCGTCAACAAGGTGGATGGCTCAAACGCCCGTCAGTATCTCCGTGTGTTCAACGAGCTTTGGAACAACGACAAAGACTTTGCCGATGTCACTGACGACATCATCGATCATATTTCCAACATCTATCGCGAGAACTCCCCGGAGTTCATTTATTTCGTTACCCTCTACAACATCTTCAACGAGTTTCTTGAAGATATTTCCGAGGATGTTCTTCCCAATGAGGCCACTGGTTTCAAGGACAGCCAAATCTGGAACAAGCTCTACGACTTCCAAAAAGACGCAGCCTTGGCCATTATCAACAAATTAGAGAAATACAACGGCTGCATCCTTGCCGACAGTGTGGGTCTGGGTAAGACCTTCACCGCACTGGCCGTCATCAAATACTACGAGACGCGAAACAAGAATGTCCTGGTGCTCTGTCCCAAGAAACTTTGCGACAACTGGATGACCTATCGCAACAACTACATCACCAATCCCATCGCTGGTGATAGGCTTGCATACACCGTGCTTTTCCATTCCGACCTTTCGCGAGAAAGTGGCAAATCCAACGGCAACGACCTCGACAAAATCAACTGGGGCAATTTTGACTTGGTTGTGATTGACGAGTCGCATAACTTTCGCAACGGTGGCAAGCTTTCAAGGGATGATGATGACGACAACCCACGTGAGAACCGTTACTTGCGCCTGATGAACAAGGTGATTCGTGCTGGCGTGAAAACCAAGGTGCTGATGCTCTCGGCCACACCTGTCAACAACCGCTTCAACGACCTCAAAAACCAGCTGCAACTGGCCTACGAGGGCGATACCAAGCGGATGGACGCACTGCTCAACACCAACACTTCAATTGACGACATCTTCCGCCAAGCGCAGAAGGCTTACAACATCTGGGCAAAACTCCCCAACGAAAAACGCAACACCGAAAGGCTCCTTGGGATGCTCAGCTTCGATTTCTTCGAGGTGCTCGATTCGGTCACTATCGCCCGAAGCCGCAAGCACATCGAGGCGTATTACAACACCGAAGCCGTCGGCAAGTTCCCGCTTAGGCTTCCGCCTATCTCGCGTCGTCCGTCGCTCACCGACCTTCCGTCGGCCATCAACTACAACGAAATTTTCAACCAGCTCCAAAAGCTCAACCTGGCCATCTACACACCTTCTGAGTTTATCTTGCCCAGCAAGATGTCAAAGTATGCCCTCGACCCTGAGACACACGGCGCAGGACTTTCCTTGGTAGGCCGTGAAATGGGTATCCGTCGCATCATGTGCATCTTAATGCTGAAGCGTCTCGAAAGCTCCGTCAATTCTTTCCGGCTAACACTGACCCGTTTGCTGAAGCTCATTTCCAACACCATCGATACGATTGACCGCCATGAAGCTTATATCAATGTGGAAGAGGTTGATGATTACGATTTTGATATTGAAGACTCCGACAACGATGCCTTTGTGGGCACCAAGAAAAACAGGATTGCCTTGGAAGACATCGACTATATCAGCTGGCGGCAATACCTCCAGAGCGACAAGGAAGAGCTGGAGCTTACCCGCTTGATGCTCGACGACATCACCCCTGAGCACGACAGCAAGCTTCAGCAGCTCATTGCCGACCTTCGCGACAAGTTCGCTCATCCCATCAACGGCGAGAACAAGAAGGTGCTCATCTTTACAGCCTTCTCCGATACAGCCGTTTATCTCTACGACAACCTGGCCAAACCCATCAAACAGAAATACGGGATGGACACCGCTTTGGTCACAGGCGACGTGGACGCGCGTAGCACTTTGAAGTTGAAGGAAAAACTCGACTTCAACAAAGTGCTGACCCTCTTTTCGCCCATATCCAAGGAAAAAGAGTCCATCTATCCCAATATCCATGAGGAGATAGAAGTCCTCATCGCCACCGACTGCATTTCCGAAGGTCAGAACTTGCAGGATTGCGACTACCTCATCAACTACGACATCCACTGGAACCCCGTGCGCATCATCCAGCGCTTCGGTCGTATCGACCGTATCGGCTCCAAAAACGATGTCATCCAGCTGGTGAACTACTGGCCCGACATGACGCTTGACGAGTACATCGACCTCAAAGGCCGCGTTGAAGCTCGTATGAAGGTCTCTGTGCTCACCTCCACAGGCGACGACAATCCTATTTCTCCCGAAGAGAAAGGTGATTTGGAATACCGCAAGGCTCAACTGAAGAAGCTTCAGGAAGAAGTCGTCGACATCGAGGAGATGAATAACGGCGTTTCCATCATGGATCTTGGCCTCAACGAGTTCCGCCTTGACCTGCTGGAATATATGAAGACCCACGAGGATGTGGAGCATACGCCCTTCGGCCTCCACGCTGTTGTCGGCCACAACGAGTTCACCGAGCCAGGTGTCATCTTTGTGCTGAAGAACCGCAATAAAGGTGTCAACATCGACAAAAAGAACCGTCTGCATCCCTTCTATATCGTTTACCTTCGCAACGACGGCTCAGTGGTGGTCAACCACCTATCGCCCAAGGAGCTGCTCGACAAATTCCGCAGCCTCTGCAAGGGAAAGAACATGCCTCAAACCGCTTTGTGTCGTGAGTTCAACAAGGAAACTCGTGACGGCTTCAAGATGGCACACTACTCCAAGCTGCTGGGCGATGCCATCAACAGCATCATCACTGTGAAGGAAAACAGCGACATCGACAGTTTCCTTGAAGGCGCTCAAGGCGAGCTGTTCACCAAGGAAATCAAAGGACTTGATGATTTCGAGCTGATATGTTTCTTGGTTGTAAAATAGGAGGTGTGTATGCTCGGATTGCCCAAAAGTACAGAAATAGCGAAGCAACTTCCCAAGAAGGCCATCTACGAGAAGTTCCAGCTGAAGTCTGCCCAGCGCGACCGCTTCGATTCCGATATCAGCCGTATTGACATCGTGAATGTTGTTTCGCCCGACACGGTGCCAGGCTTGAAGGAAGGCGAGCATGTCAAGGAGTTTTATGTGTTGCTTGTCTCGCTGAAGCAAGAGCTGTATGACGAGAAAAACATCTTGCTTCTGTCAAAGTTAATCAAGCAGCACATGGTTTTTGCCTTGGTGTTTGAGGATATGTTGCGTTTCGCCGTGGTGCACGACAAACTCTTTTCCACTGACTGGGAACCGCTTGCCGATGCTGCGCTGCCCCTGATGGGTATTGACATGGACAAGGTATGGGAGCACATAGTAACGACCATCGGAGGCTTCGAGGTGATGGAAGGCGTGACGATCGAGGAACAGATAACGATTGATGGAGAGAGGCTGAAAGTCATCAAGAAAATTGAAACGCTTGAAAAGAAAGTACGTTTAGAAAAACAGCCCAGAAGAAAACTGGAAATGTTCGAGGAACTACAAGAATTGAAAAAACAACTATGATATGGAAAAAGTCCAACTGTCTAAGGAAGAAAAAAGAATACTAAAAGAAATAGCATCGAAAAAATACTCTAGCTCTACGCCTAAAAAAGATGTTGGAGTGATTAAACTCCTTGCGGTAAAGGATTTCATCCGAACAACAGATACTTTTGATGGTACGATTGTGATTGGCTTATCAGATTACGGAAAAGCATATCTTGAAGAAAACCCTAAACTTCATAATCCTAGCATATTCGACGACAAAAAATATATCATAAATACAATCATTTCACTTGTAGCCCTTACAGTGGCTATAATAGCATTATTCAAATAGACTATGGAAAAACTCAACCTCCAAACCCACAACATCGTGGACGAAAACATAAAGAAAATTGCCGAACTATTTCCCAACTGCCTCACCGAGCGGCTGAACGAGAAGGGGCAGCCCGAAGCGGCCATCGACTTCGACATGCTCCGCCAGGAGCTGTCGAAAGACATCGTGGAAGGCCCCACGGAACGCTACCAGTTCACCTGGCCCGACAAGCGCAACGCCATCCGGCTGGCCAACGCACCCACCACCGACACGCTGCGCCCCTGCCGTGAGGAAAGCGTGGACTTCGACAACACGCAAAACCTCTATATCGAGGGCGACAACCTCGAAGTGCTGAAACTGCTCCGCGAGAACTACCTCGGCAAGGTGAAGATGATCTACATCGACCCGCCCTACAACACGGGCAACGACTTCGTATATAACGATGACTTTGACCAGGACAAGCAGGAGTATGTTCACAACAGCGGGCAGTACGATGAGGAGGGCAAACAGTTGGTAACCAACACCGAAAGCAACGGACGTTTCCACACCGATTGGCTCAATATGATTTATCCACGACTGAAAGTGGCTAAGGACTTGTTGAGCGAGGATGGAGTGATTTTTATTTCGATAGATGATAATGAGCAAGAAAACTTGAAGAAGGTTTGTGATGAAGTGTTTGGTTCTCGGAATTTCATTGCTGAATTGGTTTGGGAACGGGCCTATGCTCCAAAGAACGATGCTCGATTTGTCTCTAACAGCCACGATTATATTTTGATGTTCGCTAAAAATATTGATGTTTTCGTGATAGGCAGGCTTGATAGGACAGAAGAAGCAAATGCAAGGTATTCAAATCCTGATAATGACCCACGCGGAGTGTGGAAGCCGAGTGATATTTCGGTAAAAACATATAACGCAGCTTGCGATTATCCCATAACGACGCCCTCCGGGCGTATAGTAGAGCCTCCAGCAGGGCGCTGCTGGAGTCTCTCTAAAAACTCGTTTTTAGAGAGACTCCAGGACAACCGAATTTGGTTCGGTCCAAATGGTGATAGTGTTCCTTCAATGAAAAGGTTTTTATCAGAGTTGAAGTTTGATGGCATGGCACCGACCTCGATTTTGTTCTATAAAGAAGTTGGGCACAGTCAAGAGGGCGCAAAGGAAGTCGTATCATTGTTTGGCGATAAAGGCGTTTTTGATGGACCAAAACCTGTGCGTTTGCTCGAAAGACTTCTGACTTTAGCCAATTTATATGACGACTCAATTGTCCTCGATTTCTTTTCTGGAAGTGCCACAACCGCTCATGCTGTGATGAAACGGAATGCTGAAAAAGACATGAATCTGAAATACATCCTCGTTCAATTACCCGAAAAAGTCAGTGAAAAGAAAAAAGACCAAGGCTTTTCCACCATTTGCGAAATCGGCAAGGAGCGCATCCGTCGTGCGGGCAAGAAGATCAAGGAGGAATCACCGTTAACCACACAGAATTTGGATACAGGCTTCCGTGTACTGAAGTTAGACTCCAGCAATATGCAGGATGTCTATTACCGCCCGGAGGACTCAACGGAGCAGACCCTGTTTGAGGACAACATCAAGCCCGACCGCTCGTCGGAGGACTTGCTCTTCCAAGTGATGCTGGAGTGCAACCTGCCGCTGTCCGCCAAAATCGAAACCGAGAAGATAGCCGGCAAGGAAGTGTTCTCCGTCAACGAGGGCTACCTCATCGCCTGCTTCGACGAAAAGGTGAACGAGGACGTCATCAAGGAAGTGGCCAAACGCCAGCCCTATTACTTCGTCATGCGCGACAGCAGTATGGCCTCAGATAATGTTGCAGACAATTTTGAACAAATCTTCCAAGCTTATAGCAAAGACACTATCAGAAGGGTTTTGTAAATGATGAAATTCAGTACCATAGAAGATTTGCAATCGTTGATTGACAACGAAATTGAGGAGTCCACTGAGTTGGAGTATAAAAGTACCTTTGTCAAGCAAAAACCAAATTGGAAGGAAGAATTGGCTAAGGATGTCAGTGCTATGGCAAATGCAAATGGCGGGGTAATTGTCTTTGGAATTGCACAAAAAGAGTGCAATGGCCACTCAATTCCTGAAAAACTCACACCCATACCTAATACATTGATGTCAAAGGATAGTCTTTCTCAGTTATTATCCTCCAATATACAACCCGTTATTGAGAATTTAGAAATCTCGTTTATTCCATTCAATGCAGAAACAGGTTTTTTTGTAATAGAAGTGCCACAAGGAATCACCGCGCATCAAAATAGATTGAGCCATTTGTATCATAGACGCAGGAATGCTACTATCGAACCAATGGAAGATTATGAAATCCGTGATGTGATGAACAGAAGCAAGCATCCTGTGATGGCTATCGAATTTGAGTTGCATAAAACAACAACTCATATCATCGAAAAGCCTTTGAAAATAGCTGTGATGTATGACAAGCGTGAAGACAAACATACTATAGAAACCAAATACGAACTTAAATACAGGTTGTTGAATAAAGGAACAGTGTACGCTAAATACATTAATTTCTTTATCCATGTTCCTTTAATCTTGAATCCAAATAAAGAAAAAGAACCTGAAGGGGTCGATAGGCTAAAGAAGTGTTTCGTTATTTCTGGCGACAATACTACAAGAGATATTACGTCTGTCAGGGGTCTTAGCAAAGAATATGGTCCTGCAAGATATGACCCAATTTTGCCAGGCACATTTGGCTGGTGGAAAAGTTTTGAATTGAGTTTTGATGACGTGGACGAATCCATTACCTTACCGCCTATTTGGTATTCCGTATTAGCCGACAATGCTCCCGAACGAAAAATGATTGTTGATTGGAATGACATTAAACTTTTTGAAAAAACAGAAACTATAACTAGAGATCTTAATAATATTGGATTTAATTCGATGCTTTATCAATAGTATACAATGAAGTTCAAATTCAAAATACATCAACATCAGTCCAATTCGTCTGAAAGTGCCTCATCGTCGCTATCAAATTTAGTATCTTTGCCCTATGAAAACGATTGACTATTATTTGAATCAGCCCGAAGGGCAGACCTACGACAAGAAAAGCGGTCGTATCGAGCCAAAGGCATTGGCGGTCACCATGGTGGCTATGGCCAACGCCGATGGCGGAACCATTGCCGTCGGCATTGAGGATGACGGCACCGTCAGCGGCATCGACGGAATGACCGAGCACATCAACGACTTGCTGCGTGTGCCGTTCGACTATTGCATCCCTTCGGTTAATATCCACCCTCAACGCATCCCCTGCACCGACAAGGACGGAAAGGACAACCACATCCTCATTCTGGAGGTGGAGCAGAGCAGCGCCATGCACGCCACTTCTTCCGATGAGGCCTACTATCGTGTTGGCGACAAATCCAAGAAACTCTCCTTCGACGACCGTATGCAAATCATGCTGGCGAAAGGGGTGCAGTATTATGAAGATTACCCCGTTGCAAGAGCCACGGTTGATGATTTGGATTTTGACTTTGTTTCGAAGTATTGCGAGAGGATTGGTTACAAGAAAGATGCGTTGACTTTTCTTCGCACCAACGGGGATTATATCCTGAACAAAGACGGCAAGGAACAAGTCAGTGGCGCTGCCATACTGTTGTTCGGAAAAGATCCACAGCGCTTTTTCCAACGTGCTTGGGTGCGTTTCATCCGCTATGATGGAACGGAAGAGAAAGTGGGGCGCGAGATGAATGTCATCAAGGATGTCATCTTCAAGGGTCGTATCTTGGATATGACACGCGATGCCATCGCTTTCGTCAAGACACAAATCAAGGAACACACTTATTTGGGGCCCGAAGCACGTTTTGTGACAGAGGTGGAGTATCCCGAGTTTTGTTGGACCGAGCTGATTGTTAATGCCATAGCCCACCGCGATTACTCGATTCTGGGAACGGACATCCAAATCAAAATGTTCGACGACCACTACACGGTCGAAAGTCCTGGCATCTTGCCCGGGCGTGTCCGTATCAACAACATGCGAACCACCCACTTCTCCCGCAACCCTAAGATTGCGGCTTTCATGAAAGAATATGAGTTCATCCGTGAGTTTGGTGAGGGTGTTGACCGTATGTATCGCGAACTGGAAGAAGGCGGATGGGAAAAACCTGTTTTCAAGCAGGATGACTTTATTCTTCGGGCATCACTCAAGTCAAGATTTAACACTGAGGGTTTACAGAAAGATTCAAACAAACAAACTGGAAGCCAAATAGATGACACAGATACTTTACAGAAAACTTTACAGAACAATCCAAATTCGATCCAAATCAACACTCAATACGTCACAAGCCTGTCCCAAGTCCTGTCCCAAGTTGTCCCCAGCTCGTCCCCAGCTTGTCCCCAGCTTAAAGACAGTCATTTTTCAATGATGGCCATGGTTATGTTGCAGCTGCATTCCCAACAATACTCAATATCTGAACTTATGAACGCTATTGGGGAAAAGAACAAGAACAGATTCCGCCAGTTTGTGTTAAGGCCTCTGATAAACATTGGCTTGGTTGAAGCTACCATCAAAGACGTTCCCAATAGTCCAAAACAACGTTATGCCCTTACGGGAAAAGGTAAAGAATTGATGAAGCCCTATGAAATTTAAATTCAAAATACAGCAATATCAGTCCGATGCGGTCGAAAGCACCGTTTCGGTTTTTGCGGGTCAGCCCTCGCGCGATGCTTTCCAATTTAGAAGAGACCTGGGCAAGCGCAAGTCTCAGCAGAAAATGGAATTCGAAGACGAATTTGTGGGCTACCGCAACAGCGACATCGAGCTGAGCGACCAACAGCTGCTCGACAACATCTGCAAGATTCAAGATGGTCAGGACATCAAGCAGTCGCCTAAGCTCGTCAGTGATTTAGGTCGTCTCGGGTTGGACATCGAAATGGAAACAGGCACGGGCAAGACCTACGTCTATATCAAGACCATGTTTGAGCTGAACAAACGCTACGGCTGGAACAAGTTCATCGTGGTGGTGCCGTCCATCGCTATCCGCGAAGGTGTCAACAAGAGCTTCACCATGCTCGAAGACCACTTTATGGAGCATTACGGAAAAAAAGCCCGTTTCTTCATCTACAACTCATCCAACCTCCAGCAACTGGATTCTTACTCCAGCGATGCAGGCATCAACGTGATGATCATCAACACGCAGGCCTTCGCCAAGGATTTGAATGAAGACAAGAAGACCAAGGCGGGCTTGGTAATCTACTCTGAGCGCGATGACTTCGGCAGTCGAAAGCCCATCGATGTGATTGCCGCCAACCGTCCTATCATCATCATGGACGAGCCTCAGAAGATGGAAGGCCAGGCCACCCAAAAAGCCCTGCGTCGCTTCAACCCGCTCTTTGTGCTCTATTACTCCGCCACCCACAAAACCCAACATAACTGCATCTATGCTCTCGACGCGCTGGATGCCTTCAAGCAGAAACTGGTCAAGAAGATTCAGGTGAAAGGCTTTGAAGTGAAGAACCTCAAAGGCACCAGCTCCTACCTCTATCTCGACGACATCATCCTTTCCAAGAACCAGCCCCCAATGGTGCGCCTCGAAATGGAAGTGGAGACCAACTCAGGCGTGAAGAAAATCATGAAGAAATTTGGTGTAACTGACAATCTCTACCATGAATCCCATCTTTTGGAATACAAGGACTTCACCATTTCCGACATCGATGCTTTCCACAATACCGTCACTTTCCTCAACGGTGTGAAGATTGCCAAGGGCGAAGTGTATGGCGACAGCAGCGAAGAAGCCATGCAGCGCGTCCAAATCCGCGAAACCATTGCCTCGCATTTCGAGAAGGAACGCGACTTGTTCAAACGGGGCATCAAAACCCTGTCGTTGTTTTTCATCGACGAAGTGGCCCACTACAAGAGCTACAACAGTGAAGGCGAAGAGGTGCATGGCCCGTTCTGGAAAATCTTCGAAGAGGAATATACCCGGATATTGAACGAAAACCTTTCCTTGTTTGAGGATGATTACCAAAAGTATCTCCTACAGTTCGATGCCTCGCAAGTCCACAACGGCTATTTCTCCATCGACAAGAAAGGCCACGCGGTCAACAGCTCCACGGGGCGCGGCACCGACATTTCCGATGACATTTCGGCCTACGACCTCATACTGAAGAACAAAGAACGGCTGTTAAGCTTCGACGAACCAACCCGCTTCATCTTCTCACACTCCGCCCTTCGCGAAGGCTGGGACAATCCCAACGTGTTCCAGATTTGCACCCTCCGCCATGCCGCCTCCGCCATTGCCAAACGTCAGGAAGTTGGGCGAGGCCTCCGCATCTGTGTTGACCAACAAGGCAACCGCATGGACTTGGAAGAGCTGGGTGATGAAATGGTACACGACATCAACAAGCTCACCGTCATCGCCAACGAAAGCTACAAGACTTTCGTGGCCGACCTACAACGCGAGACCAAGGATGCCCTTCGTGAACGTCCCAACAAGGCCACTCCAGAGTATTTCCAAGGCAAGATGATCACTTTGGAGGGCGAGAAATACACCTTGAACGCTCAGGATGCAATAGCTATCTGTGGCTGGCTGGCAGGGAACGATTATTCCGACGTGAACTACCAAATCACACAGACCTTTAAGGACGACTTGCAGAACGGAACGCTGGAGCCAATGGGCAAGAAATTGGCCGGAAAGGAAGAACAAATCATCACGCTCATCAAAGCCCTCTTCGACGACAGCATCTCCATCGAGGATATGATAGAGGACGGCAACGCATCAGCCGCAGCCACCAACCGCCTCAATGAGAACTTCAAAAAGAAAGAGTTCCAAGCCTTGTGGAATGAGATTAACCACAAGTACGTCTATACCGTCCACTACGACAGCAACGAGCTGATAGAAAAGGCGGTTAACGCCATCAACGCCGAGCTGATGGTCACCGAATTGAAGTATGTGATGACCATTGGCGACCAAGAATCTGTTGACACCTTTGGTGATACCAAAACCACCACCCAGAAGTTGGGGACGGTAAGCACTTCCTCGGTGAAATACGACTTGGTGGGCGAGGTGGCCAAGCGCACCACGCTCACCCGTCGCACGACGGCCACCATCCTGAAGAAGATACGCCCCAGCAAGTTAGCCATGTTCCGCAACAATCCCGAGGAGTTCATCAAGAACGTGAGCCGTATCATCCGCAACGAGAAAGCCACCATGATTGTGGAACATATCCAATACGACCGCATCGACCAGACCTACGACAGCGAAATTTTCACCCAAGAAAAACATTCGCAGAACGTGTCCAAATCATATTCCTCGAAGAAACACATCATGGACTACGTTTTCACCGACTCCGACGGAGAACGCACCTTCGCCGAGGATTTGGATGCCGCCACCGAAGTATGTGTCTATGCCAAGTTGCCGCGTTCCTTCCAAATCCCCACACCCGTAGGCAACTACGCCCCCGACTGGGCCATCGCCTTTAATCAGGGCGCGGTGAAGCACATCTTCTTCATCGCAGAAACCAAAGGCTCAATGGACTCAATGCAACTGAAGAAAGTGGAAGAGGCAAAGATTGGTTGTGCCGAAAAGTTGTTCAACAACCTTTCCACTTCCAATGTCCGTTACCACAAGGTGGATAGTTACCAGACCATGCTGGATATAATGAAATCGATGGATTAAGCATCATCCCTATATCACTAATCCTTTACTCCAAATAAGTATATCCATACAATCCCGACCGATAGTTGGAAAGGAATTCCTTGCCTTCCTCGACCGTGATCTTGCCCTCCTTGACGCACTTGGTGACCCAGGTCTCCACCGTACGGACGAGTTTCTTCGGGCTGTATTGCACGTATTCCAAAACGTCGGCAACGGTCTCGCCGTCAATCACTTGGTCGATGTAGTAGCCTTTCTCGTCGACGGAGACGTGAACGGCGTTGGTGTCGCCAAACAAGTTGTGCAAGTCGCCGAGGATTTCTTGGTAGGCACCCACGAGGAACACACCTATATAATAATGTTCCTTGTCGCTGAGCGCGTGCAGCGGGATGGTGTGCTGCGTCGACTTGGCGACGAAGTTGGTGATTTTGCCGTCGCTGTCGCAGGTGATGTCCTGCAAGGTGGCCAGATGGGTCGGGTTCTCGTCCAAACGTTGGATGGGGATGATGGGGAAGAGCTGGTCGATGGCCCAGAGGTCGGGCAGTGACTGGAACAGCGAGAAGTTGCAGAAATATTTGTCAGCCAAAAGTTTGGGCAGCGAAGTGAAGTCTTCGGGCACACGTTTCAGGCTGTTGGCGATGTGGTTCACCTCGCGGGCGATGCTCCAGAACAATCTTTCAATCTTGGCGCGCGACTTGAGGTCGAGCAGGCCGAGGCTGAACAGGTTGAGGGCTTCCTCGCGGATTTCCTGGGCGTCGTGCCAGATTTCGAGCGATGAACTCTTGGTGAGTTCGTCCCATGAATCATACAGCTCCTTGATGAGTTCGTGGTCGTTTTCTTCGGGTTCTTCGTTGTCGTCCCATTCGGGCAACGAGGTCTTCTCCAACACCTCGAAAATCAGGACCGAGTGGTGTGCTGTGAGGGCGCGGCCCGACTCGCAGATGACGTTGGGGTGGGGGAGTTCGTTCTTGTCGCAGGCGTCGACGATGGTGTAGATGGCGTTGTTGGCGTATTCCTGGATGCTATAGTTGACCGAGCTGGCGCTGCTTGAGCTGGTGCCGTCGTAGTCGACGCCGAGGCCGCCGCCCATGTCGACGTATTCGATATGGTAGCCCATCTTGTAAAGCTGCACGTAGAACTGTGCCGCCTCGCGCAAGGCTACGTTGATCTTCTTGATTTTGCTGACTTGGCTACCGATGTGGTAGTGAACGAGCTTCAGGCAGTCTTTCATGTCGTGCTCCTCGAGGAAGTCGAGGGCTTCGAGGAGTTCCGACGAGGTGAGGCCGAACTTGCTGCCGTCGCCGCCCGATTCTTCCCATTTGCCCGCACCCGAACTGGCCAACTTGATGCGCACACCAAGGTTGGGCGTCACTTTCAGTCGTTTGGCGATTTTTGCTGTGGTCTTCAGTTCGTTGAGTTTCTCGATGACGATGATGATCTTGCGGCCCATCTTCTGGGCAAGCAAGGCGAGCTCAATGAATTCCTCGTCCTTGTAGCCGTTGCAGACGATGAGCGAGTCGGAGTCGGTGCCGAGGGCGATGATGGCGTGGAGCTCGGGCTTCGAGCCGGCTTCGAGGCCGATGTTGCATTTCTTGCCGTGGCTCACGATCTCTTCGACCACAGGGCGCATCTGGTTCACCTTGATGGGCATCACCACGAAGTTCTGGCCGTGGAACTCATATTCCTTGGCCGCCTCTTTGAAGCAGGAGTCGATCTTGTTAATACGGTCGTCCAAGATGTCGGGGAAACGAATCAGCATGGGTGCCGAAACGTCCCTAAGCGACAGTTCGTCAACCAGTTCGGGTAGATCTACGGATGCACAGCCTTCCTTGGGTGTGACGACCATGTGGCCTTTCTCGTTGATGGAAAAGTAGTTACCGCCCCAGCCTTTCACGTTGTAAAGGTCTTCGGAGTCTTCAATGCGCCATTTTCTCATTTTTCTGCGGTTTAGTTGGTGTTTTGGGCTGCAAAACTAAGAAAAACATTCGATTTTACGTGGATTTCCTTATTTTTGCACAAAAATCTTCTTGCATGAACCTGATTATCGACAGCGGATCGACGAAAATGGGATGGATCCTCTTGGACGGCCAAGAGGTCAAAGCCCATTTCGTGACCAAAGGATTCAACCCGAATTATTCTGACATACAGCACCTTGAATCCCTTGTAGAGACGAAAAATTTTGCGTCTCTACCCATTGACATCCATGCCATCCACTATTATGGCACAGGTTGCGGCAACGAACAGAATTGCCAATTAATAAAGGATGTATTCCAACGCCATTTCCCAAAGGCAGAAATCACCGTCACCCACGACCTGATGGCGGCCTGCCATGCCTTGTTGGGGCATGAGAAAGGTATTGCATGTATCCTTGGAACTGGATCAAATTCATGCGTTTACGATGGAAATAAAATCGTTGAAAGGGCGGTCTCGTTAGGTTATCTCGTCGGCGACGAAGGCAGCGGGATGCACATCGGCAGGGAAGTGATTCGGGCCTATTTTTATGGTTTTATGCCCGACGATTTACGGCAATCGTTTGAAAACCAATATCATCTGGAACTGAAGGATTTCATCGACAGACTGTATCATGGCGACCAACCTTCAAGGTATTTGGCGACTTATGCCCGATTTGCAGGTGAGCACCAATCGCATCCATTTATCTGTGACTTGGTGAAGGGTTGTTTCAATACCTTCATCGAAGCCTTTGTGTTGCGTTTTGAGAATGCTAACATGATGAAGGTGGGCTTTGTTGGTTCAGTGGCTTTTCATTTCCAGAACCTTTTGAGGGAAAGTCTGGTCGGTTATGGCCTCGCTATGGGTGAGGTCATGTCTTCTCCTGCTGAAGGGTTGATACAGTACTATCAAAGTCTTCCGGCATAATCCACTGATAGCTATTGTCTTTCCTCAGCCAGGTCATCTGCCGCTTGGCATATTGCCGCGTGTGGATTTTGATTTGCTCCACGGCTTCGTTGAGGGTGCAATCTCCGTCGAAATAGGCGAACAGCTCCTTGTAGCCCACCGTGTTGAGCGCGTTCAGGTGGCGTTTTGGGTAGAGTGATTTGGATTCTTTCAAAAGGCCTTGTTCCATCATCATGTCAACCCTTTTGTCGATGCGCTCGATAAGGGCTTGTCGGTCCCAAAGCAGGGCGTATTTCTTGATGGTGAAGTCGCGCTTGACCGTTTCGCCACTGCGGAACGAAGAGAATGGTTTTCCCGTTTGGTAGCACACCTCCAAAGCCCGTTGCAAACGACGTGGGTTTTGCTGGTCGACGATGGCCAAATAGGCGGGATCGAGGCGCTGCACTTCGTCTTGCAAGGCTTTAAGTCCGCCTTCCGCCAACATTTTTTCGACTTTCTCTCGGATTTCAGGCTCTACGTCGGGCATGGCGTCGATGCCGTTGCACACGGCGTCGATGAAGAGACCTGAGCCACCCGTCATGATAACGACATCGTGGGTTTTGAAGAGTTCATCCAACAATTGGATGGCTTCGCGCTCGTAGTCGGCCACGTCGTATTTGTCTTCAATGCTGATGTGGTGGACGAAATAATGTTTGGCTTGGCTCAGCTCTTCCTCAGTTGGGGCCGCCGTGCCGATGCTCATTTCCTTGTAGAACTGCCGACTGTCAGCAGAAAGGATGACGGTGTTCAAGGCTTTGGCCACCTGGATGGCGAAAGCGGTCTTGCCCGAGGCGGTGGGGCCTGCTATGACGATGAGGGTTTTCATACTTTGTTTGGAACCGGTCCATTATTAGCCACCACAATCGGTTCTTCCAATTCCTTCACTACGCTGAGGCCCAGCTTTTTGCCCTCTTCCTTCATAAAAGCATAGGCTTCTTGGAAGTTGTTGCCAATCACGCCGTCGAGGATGGCCTCGCGGATGGCGTTCTTGATTACGCCGACCTCGCGTCCTTCAGGGATGCCGAAGGTTGTCATGATGGCGGTGCCGTCAATAGGCGGCTGCCAGTTGCGCAGGTGGTCCTTGGCCTCGATTTCCTTCAGTTTCTCTTGCACGATTTCGAAGTTGTGGTGGAACTTCTTCACCTTCTCTTCGTTCTTCGAGGTGATGTCGGCATGGCAGAGCAGCATCAGGTCGTCGATGTCGTCGCCGGCTTCGAAGAGGAGACGACGCACCGCGCTGTCGGTGACGATGTCCTCGGCGAGGATGATGGGACGCATGTGGAGCAAAACCAGCTTTTGCACATATTTCATCTTCTCGTTGAGTGGCAACTTCATGGTGGCGAAGATCTTGGGCACCATCTTCGAGCCTTTGAACTCATGCCCGTGGAAGGTCCAGCCGGTGCCGTCCTCCCAACGTTTGGTCTGTGGTTTGGCGATATCGTGCAGCAAGGCCGCCCAACGCAACCATAGGTCGTTGCTCATCTCGGCTACTTGGTCGAGCACCTGCAAAGTGTGCAAGAAGTTGTCCTTATGGCCTCTGCCTTGCACCACTTCAATGCCTTTCAGTTGGGCCAATTGGGGGAAGATGAGCTTTAGCAAACCGCTCTCGTCCAAGAGCTTGAAACCAATGGAAGGCCGTGGCGAGAGGATGATTTTGTTCAACTCTTCGGTCACACGTTCCATCGACACGATCTTGATCCGTTCGGCGTTGCGTTTGATGGACTCGAACGACTCGGGCTCGATGTAGAACTTGAGCTGCGAGGCGAAACGGATGGCACGCATCATGCGCAGCGGGTCGTCGCTGTAGGTGATGTCGGGGTCCAATGGCGTCCTCAAGGTCAGCTCTTCCATGTCGGCCAAGCCGCCAAAGCGGTCGATGAGCGTGCCGAAGTCTTCTTCGTTGAGGCTGAGGGCCAGGGCGTTGATGGTGAAGTCGCGGCGACTGATGTCGTCGTCAAGGGTGCCGTTTTCGACCACGGGCTTGCGGCTGTTGCGGTCGTAGGATTCTTTCCTCGCGCCCACAAACTCCACTTCCATGCCTTCGAAACGGATCATGGCCGTGCCGAAAGCGCCGTAGTATTTGGCTTCCTTGTGGCCGGGCAGGAGGGAGGCGACCTTTTTCGCCAAGGTGATGCCGCTGCCCACGGTCACCACGTCGATGTCGTTCGACGGGCGGTGCAGCAGGATGTCGCGCACATAGCCGCCGATGACATAGCTCTTGTAGCCCAACTCCTTTGAGGCGTAGGCTATCACCTTAAAGATCTTGCTACTGATATGTTTCTTGAAGTCGTAGTTCATGCGACTGGGGCTTCTTCAAGGATTTTCCTTTCGTTGGGGATGACGTTGACGACGGTCTCCTCGCCGTTTTCGCTGAGGTCGATGCTGATGGTGTCGCCGATGTGGAGGCCCGACGAGATGATGGCTTCGGCCAACACGTCTTCCACGTATTTCTGGACGGCACGCTTCAGCGGACGGGCGCCATATTGTTCGTCCCAGCCCTTCTCGGCAATGAAGTCCATGGCCTTCTCGGTGAGCTCGATCTTGTAGCCCATCTCTTCGACGCGCTTCACCACCTGACGGATCTCGATTTCGATGATCTTGTGGATGTCGTTCTTGTCCAACGAGTTGAACATCACCACGTCATCCACGCGGTTGAGGAACTCGGGCGCGAAGGTGCGTTTCAAGGCGTTGTCGATGACGCTTTGCGAGTACTCGTTCTTCGCGTTGAGTTTGGCCTGTGTGCCAAAGCCGACACCATGACCGAAGTCCTTCAGCTGGCGTGAGCCGATGTTCGACGTCATGATGATGATAGTGTTCTTGAAGTCGACCTTGCGACCGAGGCTGTCGGTCAGCTGGCCGTCGTCGAGCACTTGCAGCAGCAGGTTGAACACATCCGGGTGGGCCTTCTCGATTTCGTCAAGCAGGACGATGGAGTAGGGCTTGCGGCGTACTTTCTCGGTGAGTTGGCCGCCTTCTTCATAGCCGACGTATCCGGGAGGCGCTCCCACGAGGCGCGACACGGCGAACTTCTCCATGTATTCGCTCATGTCGATGCGGATGAGGGCGTCTTCGCTGTCGAAGAGGAACTTGGCCAACACCTTGGCTAAGTAGGTCTTACCGACACCCGTGGTGCCGAGGAAGATGAACGAGCCGATGGGCTTGTTGGGGTCTTTCAGTCCGGCACGGTTGCGGCGGATGGCTTTGGTCACTTTCTTGATGGCGTCGTCCTGCCCGATGACGGTGCCTGCCAGCTCGCTCTCCATGTGCATGAGGCGGTCGCCTTCGTTCTTGGCGATGCGTTGCACGGGCACGCCCGTCATCATGGCGACGACTTCGGCCACATTCTGCTCGGTGACTTTTTCGCGGTGTGCCACGGCATTGTCTTCCCATGCCTTTTTGACAGCCTCGAGGCGGTCGAGGATCTTCACCTCTTCGTTGCGGTACATGCCGGCCTCCTCGAACTTCTGCTCGGCGATGGCGGCTTTCTTGTCCTTGCGGACCTCTTCGAGGCGTTTTTCCAACTCAGTGATTTCACTCGGCACGTCGATGTTCTTGATGTGGACGCGGGCACCGGCTTCGTCCAGGGCGTCGATGGCCTTGTCGGGCAGGTGACGGTCGCTGAGATAACGGTCGGTGAGCTTCACGCAGGCTTCGATGGCCTCTGGCGTGTAGGTCACCAAGTGGTGGTCTTCGTAGCGGCCTTTGATGTTGTTCAAGATTTCGATGGTCTCGGCAGGCGTTGTTGGCTCGACGAGAATCTTCTGGAAACGGCGTTCCAAGGCTCCGTCTTTCTCGATATATTGGCGGTACTCGTCCAAAGTGGTGGAGCCGATGCACTGCAACTCGCCACGTGCCAAGGCGGGCTTGAACATGTTGCTGGCATCGAGCGAGCCGTTGGCGTTGCCAGCGCCCACGAGGGTGTGGATCTCGTCGACGAAGAGGATGATGTCGCGGTTGTTGCTCAGTTCGTTGAGGATGCCTTTGATGCGTTCCTCAAACT
>CAMUYT010000002.1 GCA_947164955.1 uncultured Bacteroidales bacterium
ATGAAGCGTTGAGGTTATCCATGTACTTGTTCATAGTTTCGGTCAACTTCTTGCTTGCGGCAGAGGTCTGCTCGGCACCTTGGAGCTGGAGCTCGTAGATGGAGTTGAGCGAGGTCATGCTGCTGGCCACCTTCTTGATGGTGTTGGCATCGAGGGCGCTGAAGTCGAGTTTGCCCAGCGAATCTGAAAGCTTCTGGTTGGTCTGGATGTAGGCGTTGGAGAAGTCAGCGATTGACTTCGTGGCGCGATCCATGGCGTTGGCATAGTTGGTCGTGGCGGCCATGGCGTTGCTGATGTCGGCCATTTGGCCAGCATTCTCAGCCAATTTGTCAATACCTCTACCGAGTTTCTTGAATGTATCTTCGCTAACGTTCATCTTTTCGAACATCTTGCTCAGCATGGCTTCTTCCACGTCGGTGGTAGCAGCAGCTGCTTTGCCAACGGCACCCGTAGTGGCAAACTGAGTCTTTTGAACGCCATCCCAGTCTTCCTCAAGTTCGACAAACACGTTGTCCCAAGCGTACTCCACGTGCTGAGGCTCGAAGGCCGACATGAAGAAGATTAATGCTTCGATACCCAGACCGAGAGCCAGCATGAAGTCAGCGCCAGGGATGTGGGTCAGTTTAAAGTAAGCACCAATCATAACCACAGAGGCACCCCAACCATAGAGGTAACCCATAATCTTCTTATACTTCTTCGATGCAAGGAATTTCTGGAATTTGCTAAGTTCTTTTTTTGCCATGACAATTGATTTTTTAAAATGTGATTGATTTAGTTATTTAAATTTATTGATTTCTTATGTGTTATGATTTATCTGTAAACTCTCGACATTCTCGGGTTATCGCCCTTGTTGCGGCCAAGGTAAGGTTGGATGCAACGGAAGCCGGTGTAGCAGTTGGCAGAGTCTTGGTATTGGTAATCGCGGGTGGTGACTTGCAGGTAGTAAGACACATCCTTCCACGAACCGCCGCGCACCACTTTACGCTTCATGACAGCCGGATCATCGGCTTTGGCGTTATAGGTATAGTTGGGGTTCATGTCCCAAGTGAAGTTGTAGGAGTTGGGGTCGTAGGCCGTGTTGGTCCATTCGGACACATTGCCAGCCATGTCGTAGAGGCCCCAGCCATTGGGCGGATAGCAACCCACCACGAGGGTACGCAGACCACCGTCGGCGAGGTAGTTGCCTCTTCTTGGTTTGAAGTTGGCCAAGAAGCAGCCTTTGGCGTTGCTAGCGTTAGGACCGCCCCACGGATAGGGGTTCAGCATCTTGCCGCCACGGGCAGCCCATTCCCATTCAGCCTCGGTAGGCAGACGGAACTCGGAGAGGTCGACATCCTTCTTGGTACGCAGATAGGCATTGAGCAACTCGGTACGCCACACGCAGAAGGCTTTGGCCTGTTGCCAGGTGACACCCACCACCGGGTAGTTGTCGTAGGCAGGATGCCAGAAGTACTTCTCCGTCATCGGGTCGTTGAACGAATAGCTGTAGTCGTGAATCCAGCACAAGGTGTCGGGATAGACATTAATGACTTCCGAACGGGCATACACCGAACGGTCGCTATAGCCTTGGCGACGGTTCGACCAAGCGCCCTTGCGGTCGACATTGATGCCAGCATCGGCTTCGCCCAGCGAGTAGTCGTTTTCCACCAGCTTGTCATCGGCGAAGTCTTTCTTAGCGGCTGCCACCATGTCAAACCAGAAATAGGAATAATAGAGTTTTCTCGTGTCGATATCCTTATGGCGGAAATATCTCTCATGTTCAGGAAGATACATCGGTTCAAGGGCTTCACGAACGTCTTGTTCCTTGCTGTTCCAATCGAGCTTTTCCTTCCAATTCAAGTGCGGCGGATCATAGACCTCGCCCGATTTGCTTTCGGTGATGGCAAATCTGTCGGGGAAATTGTCGGCAAGCATTCTTCTTGCGATGGAGTCTCTCACCCAATAGACAAACTGGCGATACTCATTGTTGGTGATTTCGGTCTCGTCCATGAAGAAAGCGGAAACGGAAACCGTTTTCGGCTCATTCAAGTAGGAGCCCGTGATGTCTTCACCACCCACTCCCATGGTATAACTACCTTGTGGAACAAAAACCATCCCGTAAGGGTCAGGCTGATTGAAGGTTTTGCTGGACTTTCTCACTCCAACCAATTCGCCTTGATTTGAATTACCGCAGGCTGTGAGCAGCAACGCTACGGAAAAAATGAACAGTAGTCTTTTCATCTTCTTGACAATGATATAATTACTATTTTTATTTCTTTTTCTTTCAATTCAATTTCGCCCGTATCTTCAGGCAACATTTCGTTTTAAAAACCGCCAAAATTAGAAAATATTATATTTCCGCCGTCTATTTTTTTCCATTTTTTTCCATTTTTATCCCCTAAAGCCACTTTTATCCCCGCTCAAACGACTTGAAACATCCCTTACAGATAACGCACGCTACGGTAGTCGCGAGGCGTCCTGTCGAGGTCTAACTTGAAGCAATAACTCAACCCTATTTCGTGGGAGCCAGGAACGCCCAAACCCATCGTATTAATATCATAAGAATATAGTATGGTCAAATCCTTGATGCTGATGCCAGCCATCAGGCCCACCGACTCTTGGAAGCGGTAGTTGACGCCTAGCGAAAAGATATTGTTGTAGATCACGCGTGCGCTTGCGTTAAACTGCGTCGAAGCGATGTCGGTCATCACGCTGACCGAAGGGACGAAGGTCAGGAAAGGCATGTCCTCGAATTGGAAAGGATAGCCTGCCAAGGCGTAGAAGGTGCGATCGGTGGTGAAACTCGCGCTCGTCTCCGAATTATCGTTCAGTGCCTTGCTCATGCTTTCCAACACATTAATCACCGACACGCCAACATAGAACGACTCGGGGATTTGCCAGAAAAGGCCGACGTTGAAGTCGAACAACATGGCACTTTCCTCACCCAGGCCTTGCAGGATGGGGTCGCTTTCCTGGTTGGGATGAAGTTGGGCGAAGTCGACCGTGCGGTTGAGCAAGGTGCCTGCCACACCGATGCCGAGGGTAGAGCCGCCCAGATCCATATGGAAGGAATAGTCTAGTCCCACGTTGACATTGTTTTCGAAGCCCAACTTGTCTTGCATGATGGAAAAGCCAAGACCGCCATGCAGTTTCCTGAATGGCATATCGCCTGTGAGGAGGAAGGTCTGCGGGGCGATTTCATTGCCGTCGTTGTCGACAAAGCCAGCCCATTGTTGACGATAGAGCCCCAAGAGATTAATGCCTTCGCTCATCCCTGAGAAGCCAGGATTCACGTAGGCATAGGAATTTTGGTAGTTGGTGAAGATAGGGGTTTGCTGAGCCTTAAGTCCTACCGTTGCCGTCATCACCAAAATGAAGAGGAGCGCAATATGTATGATTTTCTTCTTCAATTTCAACATGTCTGGTCTGATTGAAACCGCGAATATACGAAAATAGTATTTATCTCGGCAAATTAATTTTTCTGCGTTTCTGTTAAACGTCTGTTTTTCAGTATGATATTTTTTACCTAAACAAACGGATAATATCGTTGCCATTGGCAAGAATGACCAATCCCAGCACCAGAACGAGGCCAACGGTTTCGGCCACCTCCATGAACTTGTCGCTGGGTTTGCGTCGTGTGATGATCTCGACGAGCAGGAAGAGGATGTGACCGCCGTCCAAGGCGGGGATGGGCAAGATGTTCATCACGGCGAGGGCGATGGAGAGGAAGGCCGTCATGCGCCAGAAGATGCTCCATATCCATTGGTCGGGGAAGATGCTGCCGATGGAGATGAAGCCACCCACACTCTCGTAGGCCTTGGTCTTCGGGTTGAAGATAAGCTTGACCTGCTTCCAATAGTCCGACAAGCCGTCGAAGGTCTTGGCAAAACCGGCGGGGATGGCCTGCCAGAAGGTATACTCCTTGGTCTCCAGATCGAAGTAGTCGGTGAGATAGGTCTTGCAATAAGCGCCAATCACGCCCTCTTCAGGCAAGTGCATGGGCAAGGCGAGCGTGTCGCCAGCGCGCACCACTTTGACCGATATGTCCTGATTCTTGAACTGTTTGATCTGCTTCACGAAATCCTGGTAATACAATGTCTCGAGGTCGTTGATTCCGATGATGGCATCGCCGGCTTGCAAGCCTCCAGCTTGGGCGGCAGAGTTGTCCATGACCTCCGCCACGACGAACGGCGTGCGGTAGGAGATGAAACCGGCATCCTGCTTCGAAAGGAGTTGGGTGAGAGCGTCTTCGGGCAAATTGATCAAGGTGTCCTTGCCATTGCGTTCCACCTCGATGGTCTTGGCCTTTTCGAGGATGATTTGCATCGGGATCTCCTGGAATTCTTCAATGTACTTGCCGTCGACGGCCAAGATCTTGTCGCCATCGCGGAGGCCGAATGCATAGCCCAAGCTGTCGACTGAGATGCCGTATTTGTTGACTTCGGCAGTGGGCAGGTAAGTCTCGCCCTCATGAGCCAGCAGTCCGATATAGATGACGAAAGCTAGCAGCACGTTCATCGTGACGCCGGCAATCATGATGATGAAGCGTTGCCAAGCCGGCTTCGAGCGGAACTCCCAAGATTGGGGAGGCTGCTGCATTTGCGACTTGTCCATCGACTCGTCGACCATGCCTGCGATTTTGTTGTATCCACCCAAGGGGAACCAGCCGATGCCATATTCGGTGCTGTCGCTGCGACGCCAGTCGTCCTCGGCCAGGGTATTCAAGTCGATAGGCTCATATTTGGTCTGCTTCTTTCCAGCGGCGTCCTTGTATTCCGTCACGGTGTAGCTCTCAGGCACGTTCTTAGAGAAAAACTTGAAGCGCCACTTGCCGTTCACCTTTTTGCAGCGAAAAAGCGAAAAGCCCCAATCGAAGAAAAGGTAGAACTTGTCGACCCGGGTCTTGAAAGCCTTTGCGGCCAAGAAATGGCCCAACTCGTGGATGAAGATCAAGATGGAAAGGGAGAGGAAAAACTGCAATACCTTAATTAATATAGTCATGATAGGTCATTTTTATCGTTGGGGAAAAAAACGGTGCAAAGATAATGATTTTTAGTTATCCTGAGCCTGATTAATGGTCATATATTCCGCTGGATTAATTGCGATGCCGTTGTGCCATATCTCAAAATGGAGGTGCTCGACCGTCACATCGCTGCCCGACTGGCCCAAGATGGCGATGGCCTCTCCTGCCTTCACATAGTCGCCTTCTTTCTTCAAAAGGGTAGCATTATGCTTATAGACAGAAAAATAGCCATCCTCGTGCTGGATGCCGATGCAATAGCCATTGTTGATACTCCATGTGGCGAACACCACGGTGCCGTCCAAAGTGGCGTTGATGATTTGGTCGCCATTGGAGGCGATATCAACGCCAAAATGGCCTGCGGCGGCATTGAAGCTGTTGATTGCCGTACCGATGAGCGGCACGAAGAAATTCTTCACCACGGGACTTGGCTTCGTCGTGCTCATCAAGTCACCGCCGAAGAGGTTGTACTGGTTTTGGGCCTCGTATTCGGCACGCAAGATACTGTCTTGCACCGACTTCTTCAGTGTGATTGTATCAGTAACGCCCGAAGGTAGCGGCTCGTAGATATGCGTTAAGGCCAAGTTGCTATCGGCAGCGAAGTCGTAGCCTTCGACGATTTTCTTCAGGTTGTCGAAATAAACATCCTTCTTGTGCATCTCGCGACTGAGCGAGTCGGCACGCAAGTTGAGCTCGTACACTTCGCGGTTAAGGTTGGTGTCGGTGTAGCCTGGGATATATTCGCGCAAAGGCGTGAAGGCAATGATGATGGAAGTGATGACGATGAGCAGCAAGGCCACGCCAAGAATAACGAGGACGAGGTTGAGCAGGTTAAGGCGGAATTTCAGCATGGTGCGTCCCGTCTCGTCATGCGACATCTGGAAGTCGTACTTCCTATTGAGTTTTTTCAGGGAAAACCACTTGCGCAGTCGCGCTCGCGTGATGATCCTTTCTTTTTTTTCTTCGGCCATTTCAACTGTTTGTAAGGTATTAATAACCCATTTTTTTGCGTTTTATTGCGTCATTGCAAAAAAAGACCCTTAGTTAAGCTAAGGGTCTTTTTTAAATTACTGATAATCAGCAATCAATACTCATCTTCGTGGAAAAAGAAGTCGTCCTTCGTTGGATAGTCGGGCCAGAGGTCCTCGATGCGTTCGTATATTTCACCTTCGTCCTCGATTTCCTGAAGGTTCTCAATGATCTCTTCCTGCGCTCCTGTACGCAAAGCCCAATCCAACAGCTCGTCGCGGGTGGCTGGCCACGGAGCATCTTCCAATTTTGAAGCCAATTCTAGTGTCCAATACATAGTATAATTTTTTTTGTGTTTTACTTGTTTTTTGAGCGCGCAAAAGTACAAGTATTTTTTGAACCAGCAAGGGCTTTTTATTAAAAATTACGAAATTTTATTTTGTTGATTCCCAGTTATTTTCATTAACTTTGTCTAAAAAGCCGAAAAATCTGGACAAAACAAAGAAATAGTCGGACAAACGATTGAGGTACTTCAAATCGAGCGTGTCGACAGGATGCAGCGAGGCCAACCGCCATCCCTGACGCTCGGCCCTGCGGCACACCGTGCGGCAAACGTGGGCATGGCTCGCCTTCAAGTTTCCGCCTGGAATGACAAAGGATTTCAGCTCGGGCAGCTGCTCGTTCATCACATCGATTTCGTGCTCCAAAAATGCCACGTCGTCGGCAGTCAGCATGGGAATCATCTTCTTCACCTCGGAGTTCTCGTCCAAGGCGAAGTGCGACTCGATGGTGAAGAGCTTGTTCTGGATGGTGTCGAGCACCTTGCGCATCTCGGCGGTGACACCCTCTTGGTCGTAAAGCACGCCGATAAAAGCACTCAGTTCGTCGACAGTGCCGTAGGCCTCCACACGGTCGTCATATTTCGCGACACGCAGGCCACCGATCAGTGAGGTTTGGCCTTGGTCGCCGGTTTTTGTGTAAGTGATATTTTTCATTTAAGATTTAAAATTCAAGATTTAAAATTTAAAATCCCTTCAGCATACCTCATTCCTAATTCAGCGCTAATACTTAAGCACAAAATCTTGTTTCTCAATGTCTTCGCGGAAGAACACCAAGCCCATTGTATAGAGGTCCATCGTGAGTGTGACACCCTCGCCTTCCTTGATGGCTTCCCAAGCGGCCTCGGTGCGGCGCGAGTGGTGAATGCCCTCGAATACCAGCACCGTGTCGTCGTCGACCTGCGCCATGCCGTCCTCCAGGTTGTTCCAGTTGTCCTCACCGAAGTCCTCAAGGCCATAAAGCACAAAGCCCGTGTTGTATCGTTCCAGCTGCTCCTCCTCGTCGGCATCGGGATGGATGAGGTTCACGTTGACCACGCCCATCGAGCTTAAGGTCTCCAAAAACTCCGTCGTCTGCTCCAAATAGACTTTGGTTTGCAGATTACCCAAAGCCAACGCGCTGGTATTCAATGCCGACACCTTGCCAAAGCTAAGCACGGTCTCAGGCTCAAGATAGCCCACAAGCCGGTAAAGGAAACGCGCCTGCTTGCGCCTTGAACGAGTTGCAAAACGCTTTCCGTCAACGAGATGGCTTACGCGCAACATAAGGTCATAGTCGCGGTTGGAGCCTTTGTCGTAGAGCACCTTGACCATGAAATCGTACACAAAAGGCGAATGGATCGAGTATTTGCTCTTTCGCTGCATCAGGTATTTCAGATAGCTTCCCAACATAACTCAATCATATTGAACCTTTTGCAAATAAAACACAGTACGACGCGCTTTGGGCTGGGTGCTGTTTTGGATGATCTGTGAGCCGTAGATGAGGAAACGGCTACCATACCATGGCGCGATTTGGGCGAAGTATTCATCTTCCACATAATCCGCCCCATGGAAGGGGTCGAGTTTCTCGATTTGTTGGTTCATCAGCGGCTGGCCATTGCTATTGAAAGAGGTGTAGCGCAAATGATTGTGATAAGGCGAAGCCACCACCAGCTCATCGTAGCAAACGCCGTCCGACGAATGTGGGAAAAGATCATAAGTCAGTTCATTCTCGAACTTCACCGACTGTTGCCATTGCAGCTTACCGTCGCGGTCGAAGGCGAGGATGATTTCGCTGAAAAAGTCGTAGCCGTCGAACACAGTGTAAGTGTAGGGATAGCCGCCGTAGTAGCGGTAATAGCCATAAGTCATGCGGGTCTCGGTATGGTAATAAGGCATGAAGGCCTCGGCAGCAAAAACCGTCAAGTCGCCGAAGTCGGTCAGGCGCGGTGTGAGGAACTGGAACGCGATTTCGCCCTTTGTGGGTTTTTCCTTGTTCTGGTTTTTCAGGCGTTCCTCGCGCACGCGGACGCGGTCAGAGGCAGTGAGTGCCAACTCGATTTCGGGCATGTCCTTGAAGAGGTAGATATGGCTTTCGGGTATGCCTCCAACGAAGCGCATCCACACCACGCCCACGCTTTCCTTGTCGAAGTTCTCCGTAATGCCTTCAAGACTGACCTTGCGTCCCGTCTCGCGCTCCAAAGTGCCGATGACGACGAGGTTTTGACTCTCGTCGAAGCGGAAGCCCATGCGACCCAAAGCCGCGTTGGGGATGTTCTCATACCTGTATGAACCCTGCAGGTTGCCCGCAGCCGAATACACCAAGAACGAGGTGGACTTGAAGCGTTTTTCTTCAAACTCCTTGGCGGCCACCACGAAGCAATGCTCTTTGCGGAAACGAGCCGTTTGGAACAACACGAAACTGCTTGATGGCGCAGGCGTGACGGTGCGGTACTGGTTGCTCGTGAGGTCGTAGAAATAAAGGATGCCATTACCGCCTTTGTTGTTTAAGGCAAGCATCATCGTGCCGTCGGCGACCTCAACGGAAAGCGGCACCGAACGTTCGGGCCATTTGTTCCAGAAGGTTTGGTATGCGCCGTTCACCTTGTCGAAGGAGACGACGAGGAAGTCGAGGCTGTCGGCGGCTTTCTTGTTGCCGTCGTTGACGAAACAAAACGCCGCATAGCGACCGTCGCTGTCGGAGTCGAGATATTTCATTTTCTCGGGCAGGGGGATGAGGTCGCTGCGGGTCTCGTAAAGGGTGCTGTCGAGACAGGCGAACTGCCACAGGCGATGTTTGTCCTTGTCGGTCTTATCGGTCTCGTAGAGCATGATGCCGTCAGTTTCGCCAAGGGCTTGGAAGTGGCAGCCCTGCTCCTTGTTCCAGCGCGGCACCTCATAGCGCACCGGCTCGGCCTGCTGGGCCGAGGCGAAACAGGAGAGGAAGAGGAATGCTATGAGGAGATGGTTTTTCAAATAAAGAGTTTTTTACTCCCCCTTGCCCCCTCAAGAGGGGGACGCCTACCGGACGCTTGTTTTGCGCCGCTTTGCGCGTCCCCCTTTTAATGGTTGCAGGAGGGATTGAATCAATACTTCACGAACTTGGAGACAGCCGTAGTGCCGTCGGCGAAGCGGAATTTGACGAAATAAACGCCATTCACCAATTCGCTAACGTTGATTTTGGCTTCACCGGCCATGCAGTCGGTCGTGCTCACCATGCGGCCCGTCATGTCGTAGACGCTCACTTGGGCGTCGCTGTCAAGCGTGAAGGAAACCTGGGCACTGGCGGGGTTGGGATAGACACCAACCGACGTGGCAGCGTTCTCGTTGACTGCAGTCAGATGTTGACCCGTCACTTTCACATAGTCGATCTCCCATGAAGCGGCGGCTTCGTCACTGCTGGTATAGATGAAAGCGATGTAGAAGCCGTGATTGCCAACGATGTCAGACACATCTAAGGCACCTGACTCAACCCATTCGTAGTTACCTGTCGAATAGTCGAAGGCGTCGGTGATGTCTTCCCATTCGAAATCGCTTGGTTCGCTGATGCCGTCATAGTCGGTGGAGATGGCCACACGCAGCGGGTCGCCTTCAAACTTCATGGCGTTGCGGAATTCAACCCAAATCTCGTCAAAACCGAGGCCATTCGGGATCTCAGCATAGCCAATCAGCCAGTCTTCGTTCTGATGAGCAGCGCCATCGGCATAACCATTCATATTGGCATAGGTCGTGCCTTGATGAGTGCCTTGATGCCAGGTTTGATCGCCATAGGCATCGAAGGTGAAAAACACGCCAAGATCATCATTGAAATCTTCATAGAGCAGAACGTAGACCTCTTCAGTAGTGGCCTCTGCGGTTGGATAGGTGCCATCGGTCTTGTAGTCGATGTTGGAACCACTGTTGGTGTAGGGGAAGATAGCGAAGTGATAGGTAGTGTTGGGCTCTAAGCCTTCGAAAACGACGCCATTGACGCCATAAGGCACATTCTTGGCGAGGTCGCTATCGGAAACAGGTGTGCCGTCGACAGGAACGGTGATGTTGCCCGTGGAGGCCAAAACCAAATACTTGGAAGGCAATTGAGCTCCGGTGGCATCCTGCCACACTACGTATACATCAACGCCATCAGGCGCAGCCGTGAATTGGGTCGGATAGTTGCTCGGCTCGGGATCGGGCTGGGCAGCGCCACCAGCCTTGTAGAAGCTGACGCGCGTGTCGATGTTCGACGTTTCGGCATAGCAGCTGAAAAGCGGGGCGTTGTTTTGGGTGTTGGGGTTGAAGCGCATGTTGTTGCGCTCGTTTTCGCCTTGGGCGACCACTTCAGCCGTGCCATCGCCGTTGAAGGTGATGTTCCACTCGCCGTTGGCATCGAGCGTGGTTTGCGTCTTCAGGTGGTTGCTGCTGCTGCTGGCTGCATAGAGGTAGCCGCCTTTGGCCTCGTCGAAGAGCGTCCAAGCTCCCGCGTTGCCGCCAAGGGTAAACTGGAACACTTCGGTCTCGCTGGTGGGATCGGTGCCAGGGGTGACGGTGATAGACTCACCGTTTTCGCTCACCACCACGGCGTTGCGGTTGTTCGACTTTTGGTAGCCCATGGCGAGGACACCAAGTTCGTCATTGTGGGCCACGATGAGGTAATTGGCTCCCGCTTCAAGTCCAGAAGCAGAGGTCACCTTCGTGTAGGTCGTTTGCGCGATGCTGCTGACCGCGAACAGCAGCATGGCCGCTAATGAGAATAAAGATTTTTTCATTTTCGATTGATTTTATGTTAGACATTTAGTTATAAATCCAGTGTTTCGACCTGTTCCACCGACTTGATTTCGGGGATGACCTTCTTCATCACGGACTCGATGCCGTTTTTGAGGGTCGAGCGGCTATGCGGGCAGTTGCCGCAGGCGCCCGTGAGTTCGACGATGACAGTGTTGTCGTCGGTGAGTTCCACGAAGTTGACGTCGCCACCATCCTGCTGGAGGTAGGGACGCACTTGTTCGAGGACGTTCTTCACTTTGCGTAGTATTGTGTCTTTATCCATTGCTATTACTATTTGTTTTCGCTGATGGGCAGGGACTTACGTCGCCTGCTTACTGATGTGTCGCCCCTACGGGGCTGCGCTTATCCATTATCCTTTATTAATTATCGCTTGGGCAATCTTATCGAAGGCCTTCGTGACGGGCGAGTCGGCATCCAAAGCCAAAGGCGTGCCGGCATCGCCACACTCGGCAATCCTCTCCGTAATCGGGATCTGGCCCAGCAACGGCACACCAAGTTGGTCAGCAAAATCCTTGCCCGTTTCCTTGCCGAAGATGTAGTATTTCTTGTCGGGCATGTCGGAGGGCGTGAAGTAGGCCATATTCTCCACCAATCCGTAGATCGGGATTTGCAGGGCTTCCTCCTTGAACATCATCGCGGCGCGAAGCACGTCGGCGAAGGCCACCTTCTGCGGCGTGGTGACGATGACCGCACCCGACACATTATATTGCTGTGCCAGCGTCAGTTGGATGTCGCCCGTCCCAGGAGGCATGTCGACCACCATCCAGTCAAGTTCGCCCCAGAGGGTGTCATTCATCAGCTGGTTGAGGGCGCTGGTGGCCATGGGTCCGCGCCAGATGAGCGGACGATTGGCATCGACGAAGCAACCGATGCTCATCAGCTTGATGCCATAACGCTCAAGCGGCACCATGACCGTCTTGCCGTCTTTCTCGAAAGCACCCGGTTGCTCGTTGCCAAGGCCGAACATCATCGGGACGGAAGGACCGTAGATGTCGGCGTCAATCAAGCCCACGCGCTGGTTGGCGCGAGCGAGAGCAATGGCCAGGTTGGCCGCCACCGTCGACTTGCCGACGCCGCCCTTGCCCGAAGCCACGGCGATGATATGCTTCACCTTCGAGAGGGCCGTCTTCTCCTCCACCACCTTGATTTCGATATTGACCTCACCGAAAACCTCGGTCAGCGTGCGCTTGGCACCGTTCACGAGGATGTCGTTTTTCGGGTCGTTGGCATGTTCCATGACAAGGTCGAAACGAATGGCATCGTCCTTAACCATCAGGTTGTCAACCATATTGAGTGCCACTATGTTGTCCCCTTTGGGGAAATAAATCACGTCCTTCAGGACTTCCAGTACATTCTCTTTGTTCAGCATGATTTTCTAAAATGATTCTAAATTACGCTGCAAAGGTAGTAAATAGTTGGGAGTTGGAAGTTAGGAGTGGGGAGTTTTTTTGCTTAATGTTTGATGGCAACCCTTTTGATGAAAACTCCGTTCTCGGTTTTGACACGGAACAAGTAGAGCCCTTCAGGCATGGACTGCAGGTCGATAGTTGACTGATTTCCTGCAATTTCCTTACGAACAATCAGCTGCCCCAAAGTGTTATAAACCGACACTTCCATGATGTTTGCTGCATCAATGTTCACCTTGCCCTTTGTAGGGTTGGGATAAATCCTCACCATTGTCTCATCCTCATCCATGCCCGTGGGCGAATAATAGACGTGCAGTTCGAACTCGTTGGGGCTGTATTTGCGGTTGGCAGGCGCCGACGTACAATCCAAGTCGCCGTAGTAGGCAAACAAACGGTAATAATAGTCGCCTTCTTGGTTCACGGTATTGTCGGTGAAAGTAACCGCGGAAGCGTTCAGCAGCTTGATGCGATGGTATTCGCCGTCGCCTTCCTTACGGAAAAGATAGTAACCCGAAAGGCCGTCGTGAGGCTCGGGTTTCTCCCATTTCAGTTTCGGCTTGTAATTGTTTGTCAACTCAAAATCGAGGTCGCGCGGCGGATAGCAAGGTCCAGCCGTGGCGCACGATTCGTTGGATTGTTCGCCGCTTTCGCCGCCATCGCAAAGCACTGCCACTTGGTAGCAATGGCCACCTATAGTGGGCTGCTCATCCAAGAAAGCATTGTCTTCTTGAACGAGACGATACAGCAAACCGTCGCGATAAACGTTATAGCCATAGCCTGGATTCACGACGGCATCCCAAGTGAGCAAGATAGCGTCGTCGTGGAACGAGGCGACGAGGTTTTGCGGTGTCTCGCAAACCATTTCGCCGCCACAATTGTTGTTGGTCTCGAAGAAAACGCCCGAAGGCAACGCATCGGAAGCACCGGAGAAAGAATAGACCGTCTGCCCGTTGGCATCCTTGATGACGAAGGCCATTTGGCTGACCGTTTCTTCGGGGGCAGTCCAGCCAAAGCTCACATGGCCTAACGGAAGATTGGGATTAACCTGTACGGTCGTTGAGGTGGTGGTGGTCATACGTTCGATTTCACGGCCAGTGGCAGAATAGGCAGTGACGGCGCCGCCCTTCCAACCTAGCATGTCGGTGGTGGTCATGATGACCTGCCATGGACATGACGGGCCAACCAAGACTTTCATGACATTGGCATGTTTCCCGATACGGCCGTTTGCGACGGCATACACGGCATAGTGAAACACATCATAGCGCGGCACGCCGACATCTTCAAACTCGAGTGTCGCCCCAGGTATGGCATCGGTGATGGTAGCGACAACCTCGTTGTCGCGCATCACCACCACCTGTTCGATGGTCTCCAAAGGCGTGCCGTCGAGTGTGGCGGCTGGGTTGGTCCAGCTGAGCCGCACCTTGAGGTCGGTGTCGCTGACCGCAGCCGCAGTGAATCCGGCAGGGGCTGATGGGGTTTGGTTGTAAACCCAAGCAGGCACAAAGTTGAACATGGCATCGGCGGGATGGGTATAGGGCGCGTCGTCGATGAGATACCATCCGTCGGAGCTACCGCCCCATCCGAGGTTGAAGTGGAACATGTCGAAATCGTCGTAGCCATCGCACACAAAGGCATGGCAGCCGCCGTCCTGACATCCACCGTAATACATCGGCCAGCCCATGTCGAACTGCTCGCGCACCATGGTCTTCCAAGTCTCTGTCTCAAAGTCATTGCGACGCAGCTGCACGTTAGCCTCACTATAATTGAAATATTGGTGCATCGCGCCTGGGATGGGACCCGAAGCGCCACCGCTGCCGTCGGGGCCATAGCCCATGTCGATGGTCACGCCCGCATGGAAACACAAAGTGCCAGTGGCCAATTTTTCCGCTTCAGAAGAACTGTTGTTCAGCACATTAGGCATATTATCCCAGTCATAATCCGTGTTGCCAAAGTCGGCACAGATCTGGCCGTAGTCGCTGTGGTTGTAGCAATGGCTGCCATTGCCTTTGGCGGGATAAGCCCAAAAACGCATCAGTTGCGACATGGCCGTGGCCAAACAACCCACATAGGTGTGACCGCCCGAACCGGCGGGGTCGGCGGGACAAAGGCAATTGTAAGGATAGTCCTGGTTCCACTTGGTCTGGCAGAAATAGCCCGTGCCACGACCGCCGTGACGCGAGATGAGACGGCCATGTCGGAGCACCGACTCCCATTCGGCGGCCACATCGGGAGTGGCGATTGCCTGACGCAGTTGCGACATGCACTCAGCCACCCCATCCAGATAATACGCCAACGCGGGCGGAATATTCGAGGCATCGAAGGCCGACTCGGCGGAATAGCCGATGACCGGGCGGTGCGCATCGTCGCCAGCGATGATGACGAATGCATGGTCGCCGACATTGAAAACGAAGAAGGTTTCGTCCTGACCCGCGTATACGAGTCGGGGCATGGCACGTTCGATAGCCAGTTGTGTTGAGGAAAACTTTTGAGCCGCTGTCAGCGCGAGACTGCGGTCAATAGGTTTGGCTTGAAGATTCATCATGCTGACAATCAACACGAAAAGAGAGAAGAGATGTTTTTTCATTTCAGACAATGTTTCAATTAGCCTGCAAATGTAACAATATTTTTCAGCGGCCCAACCTATCGCATCAACTTTCGTCTTTCTTCTTCTGGGAACTTCTCAATTGCATAGCGCAGCATCGTGCGCGGCATGGTTTGGCAGCGAGGCTCAAGCCATTCCTTCAGCCGCTGTTCGTCGCGTTTGCCCGCTTCGCGTAGCAGCCAGCCAACGGCCTTTTGGAGCAAATCATGCAGTGGCTTGGGCTTGGCCAAAAAGATGTCGGCGATGGCGTAGGTGTCGTCCAATTCGCGGTGGCGGATGAAGGTCATGGTGCTCACCATGCCGATGCGTTGCTCCCAAATCGTTTTTCCATCGCGGGCGAGGTCGTAGAGCAGGGTGCGGTCCTTGTCCAAGAGCCAAGTACCCAGCAATTCGTAACATGAGAGGTCGACCAAATCCCAGTTGTTGATGAACTCGGTATGGGTCAAATAGAAGTCAATGCATTGCTGCTGCAAGGCCTTGTCTTTTTTGGCATGTTTGAAGATTTGCACCAAGGTCAACAAAGCGGCCAAACGGATTTCGTGATATTCGGAACGTATGCAGACCTCCAAATCATTGAAACTGGTCTCCTGCCAGCATTGTTTCACTACTTCACGAGTCACCGGCACCTTGATACCAAGGAATTGATCGCCTTCGCCATACTGTCCCTTCCCCGTCTTGAAGAAACGCGACAGGTTGACAGCTTGCTCCACATCTTGTCGGGCTAGGATTTCGTTATAGAGTTTGCAGCTCATGACTTTTTCTTTTTAATGCCCAATACGCACCACCTGACAAACGGAATCCGACGTATAATTTCATAAATCAACGGCGATAAGACCATCACTGCAAAGAAGAGGATGACGTACATCATCCAAGGTGCCAGCGAGGTGTAATATTTCATCATATAGCCCAACGATGCAATCACCAGGTAATGAACAATATAAATACCATAACTCGACTGGGTCATATATCCTGCAAAGGCTCCCGTACGATTGAAGCGCGCCTTGAACCAAGCCATCATGGCAAGACACATCAGCCAACCATAAAGGCAGTTGAGCGGGCTACCCAGATACTGAGGCGAAGTGTTGTCCTGACCAAAGGTGGAGACGACCAACACCACGCCTGCCACAACGGCACAAGCAAGCAGCGGAATCCAAGCCTTCTCAAGTTTCTCTTGCACCTCATCGTGCGAGAACACAAAATAGCCCAGCAGGAAGGGAACCAAATAGAAAAGGGGCTTATATAAGTTCAGCAAACCGTCCAACGATTCGGGACGAGGATTCTTGACGAGCGTTTGCTCACCAACCCAAAACAGCACACCCAGCAGAATGATGACAACAAGGTTGGCCTTACCACACCAATTCCAGAATTTGTCTTTCCTGTCTATCACACGCGCCAAAAGCAACACAAGGCAAAGCAGCCACAGCACCTGAATAAACCACAACGGTCCCGTGCCACTTATGGCCATCATGAAATACTTTGCTATTGCGGGCATGCCATCAAACACGCCTTGCCTTGAAGCAACAACGGTATTGAAATAACCAACCATCCAATGGAACACAAAGAGACCTATCGTCCCAGGCACCAATAGTTTTCGGGTGCGTGTCTTGAACCACTCTTTGGCGGATTGCTTTTGCAATGCATAGCGTGCGCTAATGCCAGCAAGTATGAAAAGGAGTGGCATGAACCAAGGATAAAGGATATACATGACAACATCCTGGTACTGCTTGTACTGCGGATATTCGCCAAATCCGCCAACACCACCGAAGACGCCTTTGTTATTATAAAAATAAAAAACGTGGTAAAACAGCACCAAAAGCACTGTCACCCAACGAAGGTTATCCATCCAGTGTTTGCGTTCCATAGTCAATCTCCTCCTAACATTTCATCGATTTTGTCCTGAAATATTTCAGTCTTCAAGACAGCCATACCTTTTGAATCGCCAAGCACCAGCAGACTGTCGCCCGCCTTGATGCCATAAATCTCTCGGGCTTCCTTGGGGATGACGATTTGTCCCCTCTCGCCCACTTTCACTACACCAAAAATGTATTTTCCTTGTTCTGCTAACATAGTTGTATAATTTGTATGTTTTTTCATATTTTACTGCAAAAGTATGAATAATTTCCAAAACAAGCACAATTTCTGTCGAAAAATAATCCAATTCATGCAAAGCGGCAGCAAAGCTTCCATAATTTTTATAATTTTGCGCTCAAATTTTTGCAAAAATGAAAAGATTATCCCTCCTTATGGTTCTGGCCTTGGGCACCGTGTTTGCCATGGCACAGAACGGCCGCATCGACTTGCGTCGCGAGTCGAAGGCCGAAATCACGAAAAGCGACTTCAGCTCGCTCCGCGCCACCTTCAGCTACGGCTCCATCGAGAGCCAGCAAGTGGCCACCGAACGCGGCACCTTCTCCGAAATCGCCATCGAAGGCACCTACGCCTCGGGCGAGATCGGCACACCCGAACTGCCTGCCTCTCACCAACTGCTGGCCGTGCCTTTCGGCGCCACGCCTCGCGTCACTATTCTTAACTATTCCACCACGGATTACCGTCTCTCCGACTATGGCATCGGCACGCTCCTGCCCCATCAGCCTTCTGTCCGCAAGGACCAAAATCCCGATGAGGTCGAGTTTGTCTACAATGCTTCGGCCTACCAAACCCGTAGCCTCGCCACGGAACCCACAGCCTCCATCGAGGTGCAAGGCACCCTGCGCGGCATCCGCGTCGGCTCGTTGGTCATCAACCCCGTGAGCTACAACCCGGCTACCAACACCCTGCGCGTCTTCAATGACATCGAGGTGGAAGTGAGCTTCGACGGTGCCGACCGTGCCGAGACCGAGCGCATGTTGCTTAGTACCTACAGCCCTTATTTCGACATCGTCTACAAGCAGATGTTCAACTACCGGCAAATCATGGACGTGTATGACGACCACCCCGACCTGATGGCCTATCCCACCCACATGATCGTCATCACGCCCGAAAGCTACGTTTCGGCACTTCAGCCTTGGGTCAACTGGAAGATACAGAAAGGCATCGACGTGAACGTGGTGACCACGGCACAGGCTGGTGGCAACTACAATGCCATCCGTAGTTACGTGCAGAACCTCTACAATACGGGCGTCAGCCAAGGCGCCACGCCTACCTTCCTTGTCCTAGTGGGCGATGTGGCTCAGGTGCCGAACACTACGGGCAGTTCAACCCAAAAGGTGACCGACCTTTATTACGGCAGCGTCGACAATGACTACTTCCCCGACATGTTCTACAGCCGCATGTCGGCAGAGAACACGACGCAGCTCACCGCCATCGTCAACAAGATCCTGCAATATGAGCAATACACCATGCCCGACCCGAGCTACCTCAACAACGTGACGCTCATCGCTGGCTGGGACAGTTATTGGACTTCACGCGTCGGTGCTCCCACCATCAACTACGCCACCACCTATTATTATAATACGGCCCACGGCTTCACCCAAGTGAACTCGCACGTCAACCAAAGCCAATACAACGGCTGCTACAACGCCCTGAGCACTGGCGTCGGCTTCGTCAACTACACGGCCCACGGCGACAACAATATGTGGTACCAACCCCAGCTGACCAACAGCGGTGTCAACGCCCTGACCAACACCGACAAATACTTCCTCGCCATGGGCAACTGCTGCCTGTCGGGCAACTTCGGCTACAGCTCGGCCTGCTTCGGCGAAGCCATGATTCGTGCCGAGAACAAGGCCGCCTACAGCTACATCGGCTCCTGCCCCAACACCTACTGGTATGAAGACTATTACTTTGGCGTGGGTGCCACCAACGTCTTCAGCCAAACGCCCACTTTGGAAAACACAGCCACAGGCGTTTACGACGGCATCTGGATGGATGATACCTACAACACCGTCTCCTCCATCGTCTTCCTCGGCAACCTCGCCGTATGCTATGCCAGCACAGGAGGCTATCAAACCAGCTCGAATCCGACTTATTATTGGCAAGCCTACCACGTCTTGGGCGACGGCTCCATCATGCCTTACCACGTGAATCCTACAGCCAACACGGTCAGCCACGCCTCCTCCATCCCGGCCGGCTCGGGCAATTTCATGGTGAATGCCCAAGCGGGTTCCTACGTCGCCATCTCCCAAAACAATGTGCTGAAGGGCGTCGCTTTGGTGCCTGCCAATGGCTCTTCGGTCAACGTGGCCTACAGCGGCATCACCTCGGGCTCGCAAGTGAGAATCGTGGTCACCAAGCCGCAACGCCAGCCCTACATCCAAGACATCAACGTGGGTGGCGGCACCCAGACCTATAACATCACGGTGTCGGCCAACCCGACCAACGGCGGCACGGTCACAGGCGGTGGCTCCTACAACCAAGGCCAGTCGTGCACCGTCACGGCCACGGCCAACAGCGGTTTCACCTTCGCCAACTGGACCGAAAACGGCAGCGTGGTCTCCACGCAAGCCAGCTATACCTTTAGTGTGACGGGCAACCGTACGCTTGTGGCCAACTTCACCGCACAACCTGTGAACTACAACATCGCAGTTTCGGCCAACCCGACCAATGGCGGTCAAGTTAGTGGCGGCGGCTCCTACCAGCAAGGCCAATCGTGCACCGTCAACGCCACGGCCAACAGCGGCTTCACCTTCGCCAATTGGACCGAAAACGGCAGCGTGGTCTCCTCGCAAGCCAGCTATACCTTTAGTGTGACGGGCAACCGCACGCTTGTGGCCAACTTCCAAGCGTTGCCCCAAACCTACACCATCAGCGTTTCGGCCAATCCCACCAACGGCGGCACTGCTACCGGAGGCGGCACCTATCAGCAGGGACAAAGCTGTACGGTACATGCCACACCTGCCGCAGGTCACACTTTCGAGGGTTGGACCGAAAACGGTAATACGGTGTCGACCAACACCAATTACACCTTCACGGTGACCGGCAACCGTGCCTTGGTGGCCAACTTCGCTTTGCAGACCGTCGAGATCACTGCCAGCGTTGAGCCTGCCGAAGGCGGCACGGCCACAGGTGGCGGCGTCTACAACTATGGCGATGAAGTGACCATCACCGTTGTGACCAATGAAGACTGGGCCTTCCAGCACTGGACGGAAAACGGCATCATCCTGATGGAAGAACAAAGCTTCACCTTCGTTGCAACGGTCAGCCATAACTTTGTGGCCCGCCTCGCGTACACCGAAGGCATCGACGAGCTAAACAGCACGACCTTACTCTACCCCAACCCTGTCAACGACAAACTGACCATCGAGGCCCAAGAGGCCGTCGAAAAGGTGGAGATCTACAATGTGATGGGAGCTTTGGTTTACAGCCAGAAGAGCTGTGGCGAGATGGTGGAAATCACCACTGCCGACCTTCCCGCTGGCACCTACGTTGTCCGCATGACGACGAAGAATGCCACGGAAACCAGAAGGTTTGTAAAGGAATGAAATACGTTTGTGTTTTTATGGTTTTGTGTGTAGAGACGGTGCATGCACCGTCTCTACTAGTATACGGGGACCAGCAAAGACGAATGGTATAAATCGTTCGGATTGGTGCCCAAAACGCCCTGCGGAATCTCCATACCCTGACGCTCGAACAATTCCACCCAATAGGCATCGAACTCGCCGTCGGCATTGCGAAAATTCATCGGGGCAGCTTCGAAAATCGGTTTTCCGTTGCGCTGATAGCATTCGTAAACCAATTCGCTGCAATAGTATTTGCCGTTATCAGGCAGGAAAGTGAAATCATACTCAGCGCCAACCAGCATTTTGGCCTTGGCCACAAAATCCATGGCGCCACGTTGGTCTTTCAACTGCATGATCTTGATGTTGGGCATACGGCCTTCTTCGTCCCGTTGGGCTTCAAGAAACTCGTTGAGCTCCCGGCGACTTACGCCCGTCTTGGGTGCCGCATCGATGACGAAAAGGCTGTCGTTGCACCCCTCGATGATGCCCACATGCACCATCGCGCCCGTGCTGCCCATGATGGCTTGGTCCATGCTGGGCCGGCATTCAGCCCGAATGCCAAGCGTATCTTGGCAGCATTCGGGCCGAATGCTGGTCGAGATGCCTTCAACAAAAATCAAGTCGCCGGAAAACACCGGCTCGTTGTGGGTGCACGAAACCATTAAGGCCGCAAACAAGCCAATAAAAAGAAACCTTTCAATTTGTTTCACTTGGCTTCGTCAATGTTGACAAGGTCATAGTCGCGCACGCCGAGACCGATCTTGGCGGCATGTTCGAGGATGTGGATGCCGTGTTGGCGATTGACGCGGTTGATCAAGGCCGTGGCATCGTCGCCTTCAGCGTTGGGATAGTTGAACACGAGGTCGATACAGGCTTGGTCCAAGGCCACAGGGTCGGTGGAGGCCAAAATGCCCACGTCCTTCATCTCGGGGTCGGCAGGATGGGCGTCGCAGTCGCAGTCGACGCTGAGGTTGTTCATCACGTCGATGTAGATGATTTCCTTGCCTTCTTGCTTGAAGTAGTTGTGGACACCTTGCGCGGCAGCGGCCATCGACTCGAGGAAGCCGTCTTGGTTCTCGATGTGGTTCCAGCAATCGGCAGGGTCGGTGGTGTAGCCACACGAGTGGATGTAGGCCTTGCCAGCGGTTGAAGCCACGCCGATGCTCTGGTTCTTCAGCACGCCGCCGAAGCCGCCCATGGCATGCCCCTTGAAATGGGCCAAGTTAAGCATGAAATCGTAGTTGGCCAAGTGTTCGCCCACGATGTCGTACTTGATGTAAGTGGTGTCTTCCACAGGGATTTGCATCTCGCCGAACTCGTCCATGATGTCGACCTTGGCGATGTCCAAGAAGCCGTGCTCCTTGATGGTCTCCCAGTGTTTCTTCACGTCTTGGCGCGAGCCGCCGTAGGCGGTGTTGCACTCGACGATGGTGCCGTTCACCGTGTTCACCAGGTCCTTGATGAGCTCAGGCTTCAGGTAGTTGTGTCCGCCCGATTCGCCTGTGCTGATTTTCACGGCCACGCGTTGTCCTTCGGCAGGTTTCACGCCGAGGGCTTCGTAAATCTTCACCAAGCCTTCGGGGCTGATGTCCTTGGTCATGTAGACCACAGGTTTGGTAGTTTGTTCTTGTTCCATAGGTTCGTTGATAGGTTCGTTGTTTGTGTTTTCTTGTTTTTCGGTGTTGTTGCCGCAGCTGCAAAGGCCGAAGGCCAAGGCGGCGATGAGGATGTGGTGCATTTTCATGACATTCGATTTATGGTTATTCAATCCAGTACACATAGTTCTCTTTGCGTGGACGGGCTTCGGGGTAGTCGCCTTTCACGTAGCCGAGGATGCAGTTGCCGATGCCGACGTATTTGTTGGCGTCGATGCCGAGGTCGGTTAGGATGGCCTTGCCTTCTTCGGTCTCGAAGACTTCCTTGGCGCGGTGGATCCAGCACGAGCCAAGGCCTTTGGCATGGGCGGCGTTGAGCAGGTTGCCCATGACGAGCGAGCCGTCTTCTTTCCAGGTGAAGGCGGCAGTGGTGTCGGCCAGGACGACCAACACGACGGGGGCGCCATAGAACGGGTCGGAGTCGTTGTCGGGACCGAACACGGCGGCGTTGAGTTTGCTCAAACGGTCGCGCACCTCACGGTTGGTGACGGCGACGATGATGGGGGCCTGGCGGTTCATGCCCGTGGGGGCGTAGGTGCCGGCCTTGCAGATTTCTTCGATGACCTCGCGCGGAGGGATCGAATCGGTGTAGCTGCGCACGCTGCGGCGCGTCAGCAGGTCTTGCATGGTAGTACTCATGATGGTTTCGTTTTTGTTGTCTTCAGTGGCATTGGCTTCCGTGCCTGCGGCTGCGGTTCCTGAGCCCGTCGAAGGACCGCATGCGCTGAAAGCCGCTACCACAGCCAAAGTGAGGATGAAAAGTAGTTTCTTCATATTTTGTGAATTTATCGATTAGGGCTGCAAAGGTAAGGATTAATTTCGCAATTTTGCAGCCCCAAATCGAATTTCGATGCAAAAAATCATTGTCATAGCCAACAAGATACGCCAATATGTCCTCCCGATAGCCATCATTTTAGGGCTGTTGCTCCACGAATATTGCGCCGCCTTCAACGTGGTGGTGCCCTATATCATCTTCACCATCCTGTTTTTGACCTTCTGCGCTGTCGACATCCGCCAGCTGCGTTTCAAGCCGCTGTTCATCTGGATCATCCTCTTCCAGGTGGTGGTCAGCGTGGGCGGCTATTCGCTGCTTCGGCTGTTGAATGTCAACGAGATTGTGGCCGAAGGCATACTGATTGGCGTGCTTTGCCCCGTGGCAGCCTCGGTGGCGGTGGTGAGCACGATGCTCGGGGCCGACCGCAACACGGTGACGTCCTACACCGTCATTGGCAACTTGGTGATTTCGGTGGTGGCGCCCATCTATTTCTCGTTCATCGGGGTGAACCAGGACATGCCTTTCTGGGCCTCGTTCCTGCAAATCCTACGCCGTGTGGGCACGGTCATCGGGCTGCCGTTCTTTGTGGCCTTGGCCTTGCAAGTCGCCTGGCCCAAAGCCAACGCGGTGGTGGCCCGTTTCAAAGGCTTGGCGTTCTATCTGTGGGCGGTGGCCTTGTTTCTCACCTTGGGCCAAACCATCGACTTCATCTTCCTGCACGGCAAGGGCAACGGGAACAATATCCTGTGGCTCGGCGTCTCCGCCTTGCTGTTCTGCGTCATCCAATTCGGCTTGGGCAAATGGATCGGCCACAAATACGGCGACACCATCGCGGGCGGACAGCTGTTGGGCCAGAAGAACTCGGCCATGGGCATCTGGATGGCCAACCACTACCTCCATCCGCTGGCGTCGGTGTATCTGGCTTTCTATTCGGTGTTCCAAAACCTGTTCAACAGTTGGCAGATCTGGTATTTTGGCCGCAAGAAACAAAAAAGCGAGACGCGCGACTCTTGAACTCTTACCGTCCAAAGGTCACGCGTCTTGTAGTCTCGAAATCCCGTGTCGAAGGGATTACAGCTGGCTCTCAGGGATAGAGAAGGTATCGCCTTGGCTGATGTCGCCCGACTGGAGGCCGCGCTTGAGCCAACGCATACGCTGTTGTGAGGTGCCGTGGGTGAAGAGGTCGCTCTTCACGTCGCGGTAGCCGGCTTGGCGTTGCAGGTAGTCGTCGCCGATCTTCTGTGCCGCATTGATGGCCTCTTGGAGGTCGCCGTCTTCGAGCGAGCCGAACATCTTCTGCTCGTGATGGCCCCAAACGCCGGCATAGTAGTCGGCTTGCAGTTCGATGCGCACGCTCATCTTGTTTTTGCTCACCTCGTCCATGCGGGCCATTTGTTGGTGGGCGTCGTCGAGGGTGCCTAGGAGGTGCTGGATGTGGTGTCCCACTTCGTGCGCGATGACGTAGGCGCAGGCGAAGTCGCCCTTGATGCCCATCGACTGTTGCATCTCGTTGAAGAAGTCGAGGTCGAGATAGAGTTTCTCGTCGGCCGAGCAATAGAACGGGCCTGTGGCCGAGGTGGCGTTGCCGCAGCCGCTTTGCACCGAGCCCTTGAAGAGCACCATCTTGGGGGCGCGATATTGGGCTTTATACTTGGCGAACTCAGCCGCCCAAACGTCTTCGGTCGAAGCCAAGACTTGCGAGGCGAAAAGCTCGAATTCCTGCTCTTGGGCCGTAGGGACGTATTCCGTCGTTGTGCCACTTTGAGGTTGTTGCATCTGTTCCATAACAGCGCTAGCGTCGCCGCCCATAAAGGTGACGAGTAGATAAATGAGGAGACCGCCCAAGCCTATGCCGCCAGCGGCCACCGCAGCACCTTTTCCGCGACGGTCTTCGACGTTGGTGCTGGTTCTTCTGCCATCCATTTTCATAGTAGTACGATTTTTAAGATTAATGTGCGGCAAAAATACAAAAAAGTGGAAATGGAAATGAATTATCGGAAAAATAAACGCGAGCCGAAGCCATCCAAAAGAAACAGTTATGCAAACAAAAGGCCGCCCCGCGGGGCGGCCTTACGATTGATGAACCACTGAAGAAGCCGAAGGGCATTAATAACTGAACGTCATTGTCTTCGTCTCATTAGTGGCATTATAGTAGATGTAGCCAATGCCAGGTTGGATTACGAAGGAACTAGAATATGCTCCGTTATCGAAGATCCAATACGTTCCGTCAAAAGTAACCCAAGTGCCGTCATCCTTCAAGATCTTGTCGCCATTGGCGGGTGTTATCAAGGTGGCAAGAGCGGTAGAATTGCCCTGGATGCCAAACCAGTTGTAGCCAGGCTCGATAGCGACGGCGACGGTGGTAGGCCGTGTGCCGTTATAGTTGAACGACCCATCACTAACGGTCTTGATCTTATACATCTTACCGACGACGAAATCTGAGAGCGTGCCGCCCCACTCGCCATTGGTACGACGCAGGAAGCCTTCGCTCTGTGAGTTGATGAGGATGTCGCCAGTGATGGTACCCTCGTCGAAGGCATTCCTAAGCTCATCGGCTGTGACGTCTAAATACGGCACCCACCATGTCCAGCCCGCACTGAGGTAACGGGAGTTCTCGCATCCCATACCTTGGATGCTGTTGAAACCACCCCAAGGTGCGCCGTTGTTGTAGGTCTGATAATCTGCAACCGATCCGCAAGGCACGTAGACGGGGATGGATTTGGGGACATCATAGAACGTCGACGTGGGATAGTATCCAAAATCAGGCGGAGCACACTCCAAGGAGATATAACTAAGCTCAGTGCATCCGTTGAACGCATCATCATCGATAGTGCCAAGATTAGCACCTAAGCTCAGTCCAGTAAGGGCAGTGCATTGCATGAACGCCTGGACCCCGATTTCTTGGACTTTATCAAGGTTGCCCACATAACTCAGAGCGCTACAGCCAAAGAATGCTCTTGACGCCACAGTTTGTGTGTTCATGGGCAGCGTGACCTCTTGCAGCGACGTACAACCCTCGAAGGCGCCGGGATAAATGCCAGTCATGCCGGTGAAGTATTGCAATTCATTGAAGGTCTCTATCGTGGTGTTGTTTTTGAATACATTGGCCAACGCCCCGTATCCAACCGCAGCAGCCTCGGCATAGCTCAACTGACCGTCGCCGTTGGTGTCCCATCCCGTTGCGGGATCCACGCAGAGGGCCTTCACCTCTGGGTCGGCGAAGCAGATGAACACGTCGCTCTCCTGGTAGTTGGTGAAGCCGCCCCAAGGCTGGCCGGTGTTGTTGTAGTTCCGGTAGGCCTCGATGCTCTCGCAAGGCACGTAGACGGGGATACCAGGATAGACAGCTGCGGGAGAACCGCCAAAAACGCCATTGCCCAACGAGGGTGGCGTAGTGGCATTGACGTGCATTTCCATGACCCCACCACAACCCATAAAGGCAGTAGAACCGATGCTCGTCACTGATGCGGGCAGCACAATCGTAGTCATCTGCGAGCGGCCATAGAAGGCATTGGCGCCTATGGTGACCACATCATCAGGAATTTCGGTGTTGTCGCAGCCAATCACCAACTCGTTCGTTTCGGTCTTGATAATGGCGTTGCAGGCATTACGCGAGTCATAGACGGTGTTCTCCGGCTCCACAACGATGCTTTGCAAACTGTAGCAATTGTTGAAGGCACCGACCACAATGGTGTTCACTGAAGCGGGAATAACAATGGAACTCAGACTGCTGCATCCACCGAAAGACGAACCTATATAGGTCACCGTACTCGGGATGTCAATATGGGACAATGCCGAACAATTAACGAACGCGTTATTCATAATCCTTACAAGCTGATCGGAGAGTGTGACAGAGATCAAACTTGAACAACCGCTAAATGCATAATTCCCAATAATAATGATGTTATTCGGAAGCATGATGCTGGCCAATTGGCTGCAACCGTTGAACGCATTCGCAACTAAACTTGTCAATCCAGTGAAGTATTGCAGCTCGTTGAACGAAATGATGCTGGTGTTGTCACGGAACACTGTTCCTATGTTCGTCACTTCCTCAGCCTCCGTATAGCTCAGCTCACCGTCGCCGTTGTTGTCCCAGTTGGCCACGCAGATGGCCTTCACGTTGGCATCGGCGAAGACGATGTTGCAGGGGTCGACATAGTTGAAGTTAAGCCCGCTCCAAATCTCGGCGCTCCTGTAGTCCGTCAGGGCGCCACAGGGCACGTTGACGGTGACGTTCGAATGCACCATATTGAGGAAGGTGTTGCTGTAGATGGTAGGCGGCAACGTGCGTTCCGCATTGATGGTGGTGAGGCCGGTGCAGTTCATGAAGGCGTATTCGCCGATGCTCTCCACCCAGCTGGGCAGGGTAATCTCCGTGAGGCCACTGGCATACTCGAAGGCCGAGACACCGATGCTGACGACGTCGTCGGGAATGACCGTGTTCTTGCAGCCCGTGATCAACTTGTCGATGTCCGTCTGGATGATGGCGTTGCAGCCGCCACGCGAGTCGAAGTAGATGTTGTCCTGGTCGACCTCGATGGTCTCGATGCTGGTGCCCGTGAAGGCGTTGCCCTCAATGCTGGTCACCGAGGCGGGCAGGTAGACGTATTCAAGGTTGTTGCATTCGCCGAAAGCGAGGGCGCCGATGCTCCACACGGAGGGAGGCAGGATGACCTCGGTGAGGCCACTTTGGCTGAAAGCATAGGCACCGATGGTGGTCACGCTGGGCGGAATGACAATGTTGTGCAGGCTCGAGCAAGGAATGGTTTGCCCTTGTTGGTTCACAGTGTAACCGAAAGCGTTGTATCCGATGGAGGTGATGGTTGGCGGCAGCGTTATGGCACTGAGGTTGACACAACCTGAGAAGGCGTTGTCGCCAATTGCCGTCAATCCGGTGAAGTATTGCAACTCATTGAAATACTGCATTTCCACTTGATCTTTGAAAATGAGGGTCAAATCGGTGATGGCAGCGGCTTCGGCATAACTCAGCTCACCGTCGCCGTTGGTGTCGCCGAGATAAACACTTGCCGATTTTGCTATCGGGTCTTGGAACACGATGTTACCAGGCGTGCTGAAGCTCACGGGGTCGGTCCAATAGCCGAGATAGGAGGCATCGCCGACTTCGCACATGGCGCGCACGCGCGCTTGGTAGGTGTGGCCCGGCGTGAGACCTTCGAAGTCGTATTGTCCGCCTTCGACAGGGCCGAGGGAAGTCCAGTCGCCTCCATTAAGATAGGTCACATCGTCAATGACCAATGTGCAACCGCTTGGGACATCCTGATGTCGGATGGCAACATAGCCCAAGCCTTCAAATCCTGACAAATCTATTATGAATTCCTGGTAGGACAAAGGCGAGCCGGTCATGACGGGAGTGGTTCCGAAATCCGCAATGTTGGTTCCTGTTGTGGAGACATAGACCGAGAAACTCTGCTGTGTGCCCTGTGTAGTACACGCCCAGAGCTTTAACACACCGCCCAACTCCATTTGAGGCAGTATGAGCCAATTATCAGATAGGTAAGTAGAGAACCCTGACGATCTCATTTGACGTTCTCCAGAATGAGGGGGAATATTGTTGTGTGAGCCATAATTCCACCACCCTCCACTAGCTTGTCCATTACCATTGTAGAACTTTGTCCATCCGCTGGGCAGGGCATCTCCCGACAGTCCTTCAAACCCTTCTTCCCACTGGGTCGCCAGCTCTCGATACTCCACCTCGTCATACGCCGCGGTGTTGTCCCAGGTGATGGTGGCCGAGAAAGGCCCCACCTCGTTCACCTGCAGGTTGTCGGGTGCAGCGCAGTAATCGGGTGTGGAGAACGCGACGGGGTTGGTCCAGGCGCTGTAGTGGGTCTCGCTGCCCACCGTGAATCGGCCACGGAGGCTGACGTAGTAGCCGGTGCCGGGGTCCAAGTTGCCGAGGCCGAAGACGTTGCCATTGCTCCAAGTCCACGGAGTGCCCATCGCCACCATGTCCTCGTTGAACAGCTGCACGTCGGTGGCGGTCTGGCCCTCGCGCGGCGTCCACGTCAGCGCCACCTCAGTGGGGGCTATGGGCGTTACCACGATGTCGGTGGGGGGAAGGTAGGCATCCTTTGCATAGCCAAAAGTGACCTTGGGGGCAAACTGGTCACATTGCACCATATCAGGATCATATTGACAGTCGATGTAGCCCGACATGGCCACGTTAGTGTTAACGCCGTACCATCGGGCTTGGCCCGAGCCTCCACTCTCTGTTTGCTTGATACCTATCAGCAAGTTGCCGCCATCGTATCTGAAAGGATTACCCGAGTATGAATCTTCTGGCTTTATGGTCATTACGCCATCGACAATGCTAGGCCAACCATCATAGAACAGCGACATGTCGTCCCAATCATAGAACGAGTCGCTACAGAATTGGTTATAGTTGCTAAAATCGACAACGGCCATGCGCACTTCAAATTTGACATTGCCCCAAGGCCGTCCATTTTGCACATTGGCGCAATAGAACTGCAGCTTTTCGATGGAGCTGTATTGCAGGTCTTCGAGCTGATTAGCAGGCACTACAAACTGTGTTGAGCCATAGCCAGCATCTGTACAGTATGCATTGATGACGGCCCAATAGTCAGTGTTTGTGCCATCGTTCACCGTCTCTGTGGGCCAAGCTGCCATGGTGCCTGACCAATAATTGCTGAAAATCTCTTCATTATTGTCGGAACAAATGGCACTAACCTGAACGGAATAGTGTTCCTCTGGTTCGATAAAATTCGAAACATCAATCAAGGCCGAGGTGACATTCTCAAATTCATATTCTGATGGATAATCTGACCCACTAACATAAACGGTGAAACTGGTTTGGTCAGACTCTCCAGGCTCCCATGTGACGAAAAGGGTCGTCGGAGAAGCCTCCACGTTCGTGATGGTGGGATGGCCACACACCTCAGCGGTAGTGAAATCATTTTCCGTACGCGTCCAAGCGCTGGTTGTCGTGCCGTCGTTGTAGCGCACCCACGCGTGGTAGCTGCTGGCAGAAGCCAACCCTGTCATTGTGGTATAGAAGTAGCCATTCACATGTGTCATGATGGTGCTTGGATGTTGTTCCATTTGGTTGGAGTTCGTGATCCAGTAGGGGGCAACCGCCACATCCCATTCGTATTGCACGGGCGAAGCGGGCGTCCAGCTCACCTTGGCCGAGTGGCTGCCCACCTCGCTCACCGTCACCGCCGTGGGTGGCATCGAGACGTCGTAGCTCATGATGCTGACGTTGTCGATATGCACGTTGTTCACGTTGTCGCTGCCATCGGTGCATTCCACATAGAAGGCTACTTGGATGGTTTCGTTCTGGTAGCTACTCAGGTTGACATAACTCGTGGTGCCTTGCGGGTTGAGAGCATTGAGGTCTGGCAAGCCACACATCTCGCCGCACCATCCTTTTACCATATGCCAAGTGGCGCCCTCGTCGTCGGAGACGAAGACATAAATCTTCTGGTTGTCTTGTTCGCCAGGCGTCAAAGGCACTTGGTTGCCGGTTTGGCGCGACATGCCGATGTCGAAGCTGAGCTTTAGGTCGTTCGCGTTGCCGAGGATGATAGGCGGCGACACCAGCCATTTGCGCTCGTTGCCGTTGGCACCGAGCACAGTGTAGGCATGGCTGTCGAACACGCCGTTCTGCTGACCGAAGTGCCATGCGTTAGTGGACGGTGTCAGCGTGGCCGTGTATGTATTGCCGGACTCTTGCAACTGGCCCGTATAGCTGGCCCAGCCTTGAGGTGCGCTGGTGGTGGCGAAGGGCTCGGTAAAGGGAACGGTCACGGCCGAATAAACGTGGACGTCGTCGATACACCATTCGTTACCCGAACCATAGGCGGTGCATTGGATGGCCAGGCGCGCGCCAGCAGGCACGGAGCCGAAGCTGACGTACATCCTTTGGTAGTCTGACCAATAGGTCTGGAAATCTAGGGTGGTGAGGCCCATGAAACTGGTGAGGCTGCCACCCGTGGGGATGTAGCCCACACGAATCCGGCCGCCGTAGTTCATGATGCTGGGACGGCAGCGGAAGTCGAGTTGCAGGGTGTTGAGTTCGACGGGGTTGTGACTGGCATCTTCAAAACAGGGCAACACGGCGTAGCCGGTACCTTGCAACCTATAGTAAGTAGTGCCTCCGTTTTGCACCGTCATGTTTGGCGCATACCATCCCTCGGGCAGGCTGCCGACTGTCAGGCTTTGGAAGTCTTGGGTATATGGCACGGTGATTGTCGGCTTGGTCACACCAACACCCCCTAGTGCCCATCCTCCTTGGCACTTGAATGCCATCCTCGCGTTGGAGGGTACCCCGAAGTAATTGACCGTCCATGTATAGTGAATATTAGGCGATGGTGAAGTAACAGACTGGAGCGCGGTGAAAGACGAGGGGTCGTTGGGGTTGGTGACATAACCTACCGCGAAACTTTGCGCGTCTGACTCCCAAGACCTGAATGTGATTTGCAGCTGAAGCGAAGCGATGGGAACATTGAACTGGGGCAGGACGGCACAACCCGTAGTATAGGTATCATAGGACGTAGTGTAATTGTAATAATGGTTGTTCGCAATCCAACCATCAGGCTGGTTGTCGAAGGTACTATATTCGTTATATGGCACATCAAACGAGGGCTCGACGTACACACTCAAGTTTTCAAACAGCCAATTGCCGTCACATAGGATGGCCATCCTGGCATTATTGGGTATGTTGCTTCTATAAAGCACCCTCTTTTGCCGGTAACGCCCGGTCCATGAAGACGCATTGCTGAAGGTTTGGATGGGCATGAAGGTCTCCGTCGGATTGTTTACATTGGTGACGTAGCCTATCTGTACGCTTTGGGCACCATCGGCGGGCTTCAGGTCGACTTCGAGAATAAGCGAGCCAAAGCTGGCGTTGAACTGGGGCAGCACGGCGCAGCCGGAACTGAAGCCTGCCGTTCCCGGCTGATAATAGAGATTGTTGGCCGTCCAACCCTCGGGATAATTGTAATTCAAGGTCAGATTGTATGGCACGTCAAAAACAGTCTGGACATCGTTCGTTGATTTCACCGACACGCCGGCAATGTTCCAGTCTCCATCGCAAAGGATGGCCAGACGTGCACCAGCAGGAGCCGAAACGAAGCGCATCCTCTTGGGTAGATAGTACTCCCATGAAGAATTGACGTAGGTGTGGGTTGCCACGAAGGTTGCCGGGTTGTTGGGATCAGTGACGTAACCTAACTTGATGTTGCGTGCGGAGGAGTTTTTGGGCTTGAGTGCGATGTCTAAAAGAAGTGTGCTGATTTCAGCATTGAATTGAGGGAGAATGGCTAAACCGTTGTTGAGATAGGCATTGCCTGAAGAATAGCCGTAATTGTTGGCCATCCAGCCATCGGGCTGACCTTCTCCCAAAGTCGGATTATAGGGCACCGCCGTTGGCGATGGCGTAGGATACAATTTCACATCACGTATGGTCCATTCTCCTGCGAACGAGATGGCCATCCTTGCCCCAGAAGGTACATCGTTGAAATCGAGTCGTTGGATTCTGAAATCTGTCCAATCGGTTGATGAACTAAAGGTTTTGAGAGCAGTGAATGTGGTCACTGCCTGCGATGTGGTCACATAACCCAAAGAGAAGCTTGTATTGCTAGAGCTAGGTTTAATGTCGACATCCAAAAACAACGAGTTGATGGAAACTGCACTGTTGAGACGAGGAAGCTGGTTGACGCCTGTCTTGAAAAGGCCTTCATTGACATAGCTGTTGGCAATCCATCCCTCGGGTTGGTTAGTGTCGAAGGTCGCCAAATGGTAAGGGTTGGATTGGGTCGGATAGATAGTCGAAGGTTTATAGCGCACCGCCACATCACGGATGTTCCAATCCCCGTTGCATTGAATGGCTAGTCGCGCACCGGCGGCAATGCCCGCATAGTCAACTCTCTTGGGCTGTATTTCGGTCCACGAGGAGGTGTTACTATAGAATGTCTGAACATCCACGAATGTCGACGGGTCGTTGGGGTCGGTGATGTAGCCTATCTTGATGTTTCGGGCTTGGGAGTTCCGAGGCATGGCCGCAAGGTCAAGCTCAAGTTCCCGCCAGGTGTCGTACTGGAAATTGGGCAGGACGGCAATGCCGTCAGTAAGGAATGCAGTGCCATCGTAGTAACCATAGTTATTGGATAACCAACCGCCAGGCAGGGTTTGGCCAAAGCTGTATTGGTAAGGCAACGAATAAACAGTGGAAGCTGGATTGTAGACATAAATATTGTTGAATTCCCACCTTCCATTGCAGCTGATGGCCATTCGAGCCCCTGATGGTGCGCTGGAGTAAGAGATTCTTTTGGGCATGAAACCCGTCCAAGAGGAGGAGGCGTTGAAGGATTGAACCGAAACGAAATTCCAATTCGAGGAAGGGCTATTGGGATTGGTGACATAACCAACCTCTATGTTTTGGGCGCTGTAGTCATAAGGCTTTATTAAGACGTCCATCTCGAGCAAGTTCAAAGAGCTGTTGAACTCAGGCAGCAAAGCTGTCCCTTCTCGGAAATATTGATAATAAGAGACATAATCGTTGATCATCCAACCCTCATTTTGGCCTACCCCCGATTGAAAAGAAGGGAGAGAATAAGGCACATCGAAAGGGTCTGGCGTTTCATACACCAACACCGACTGAATAAACCATTCATAGATAGTGACAAACGCTATTCTGGCATTTTCGGGAACACCTGAAAAGACAGCCCTCTTGCAGCGAAGGTCCCCTTCCCATGGCAATTCATACATATACCAGGAATCTTCGAGTTCATGAAATGTGCTAAAGTCATTCACGTCGGTAATATAACCAATACGGAAAATAGAGCCGTACACAGGGTTTACAAAAGGTTGTATGTTTACGTCTACCGTAAGCGTGTTAGTGGGAGCATCCAGTTCAGGGAGCACTATTATGCCAGTCGAGAACGCATAATAATCTAATCCATTATACGGGATGGGACCATAGTTGTTTGAAGTCACCCAGTCTTGTGGAATGTATCCAGCGATAACAGTGGCACCATAGGGCACACTGTGTTGTTGCGCCCAAGTCGTCTTCGGCGCAAGCGCCATCAGCAACAGCAAGGCGAAAAGTGGAAGAAGGTTTTTGCGTGATTTTTTGGTTTCATGTTGTGGGGCGGAACTCAGTTGAGGATTTTTACCCTCCCCTTTCAAATTGTATAAGTTTCTCATAATGAATGTGTTATGCGTTTGTTATTCATACATTATCGCCTACAAAAATATGAAAAAAACGGAAAAACAAAAAAAATTTCATCGTTGCTGTCTAAAATCTTCGATCACGCCAATGCTTTTTCCTTGGATTTCGTCTTATTTTGTATTTGTGAGGCTGAAACAGAAAGGATTGAAAATGTATTACAAAATATGCCGTGGAGAATATTAAGTATAATCGATAAAACCACATAAAATTTTGTTTTTTCCATAATTCGACATTTTTTTGAAAAACAGTAGAAGAAGGTGTTTTTTTCCTATTTTTGCCTTTTGAAAACACATAAAACACATCCTATGAAAGCATTCGTCAACGACACCGAAGTGCGCACCTACTACGGCGCCAAAGTGAAATCCGTGGTGCTGGCCTACTGCCGCGCCAACAACCTGTCGCTCAAGCTCGACAACGTCGAAGTGCGCGACGCCTATGGCAACATCATCGACCTCGATGGCGCACTGCGTGCCAACTCCAAGATCTACGTCAAATTCTGAAGACCATGAAGAAGATTACACGACTCGTGATGGTCGCCTTGGCGGCCATGCTCTTCCTGGCCTCGTGCCAACCCAAGGAACAGAAGATTTACGTCGTTTCGACCAACGACATGCACGCCAACATCGACTACTTCCCGCAACTGGCCGCCTTGGTCGACAGCCTCCGTGGCGTCCATCCCGACCTGCTGCTCTTCGGCGCAGGCGACAACCGCTCGGGCAACCCCATCAACGACCGCTACGAAGAGGTTTCAAAACCCATGTATGAGCTGATGAACGCCGTCGGCTTCGACCTCTCCACCTTCGGCAACCACGAGTGGGATGCCGGTGTGTTGGCCTTGCGCGACGTGCTCACGTGGGCCCAGTTCCCCTTCGTGTGCGCCAACGTCACCTTCGACGACAGCTTGCAGATGCCCAACGTGAAGCCCTACGTGGTCTTCGAACGCAATGGCTTGAAGATTGGCGTCGTCGGGGGCATCCAGTTGGGCGAAAACGGCCTGCCCGACTTCCACCCGAAAAACGCCGGCGGCTCGCATTTCGTCGCCTTCACCGACGTGCTGCCCCAGTATCTCGACACGCTGAAAGACTGCAACGCCATCTTCCTGCTCACCCACTTGGGCTATGAGGACGACCGCGCCGTGGCCGAGAAGTTCCCCCAGGTGGACGCCATCTTCGGCGGACACTCGCACACACGCGTGGGCCAGGACGGCAAGCAAATGGTGAACGGCGTGCTGGTCACCCAGGCCGAAGCCAAGGTGAAGTTTGTGACACTGAGCACCTTCACCTTCCGCAAAGGCGAGATCGTCGACGTGGCGTCGGAGCTGCTCTCCATCCGCGACTTCAAGGGCCGCAACGCCAAGGTGCAAGCCATGGTCGACGGCTACAACAGCAACGAATACTTCCGCACCGTGGTGACCACCAACACCACTGCCATCGACAGTCCCGAGTCGCTGGGCTGCCTGATGACCGACGCCATCCGCTACACCACGGGGGCCGACATGGGCTTCCAGAACCCCGGCGGCGTGCGTTTCGACACCCTTTCGGTGCGCCCCGTGACGCTCAAGGACATCTTGGCCCTCGACCCCTTCGACAACGAGATCGTCGCCTTCACGCTCAGCGGACAAGAGATCATCGACCTGATGAAGTCGTGCTTCGTCACCGACGGCGGGCCCATCTATTGCTCGGGCTGCGCCTATAACTATAAGGTGGACGACAACGGTGAGATGACCGACATCGAGGTCACCTTGGAGGACGGCAAGCCCTTGGACCTCAACGCGAAATACAACGTAGTGATGAACAGCTACATGACCTCGGTGTTCGACTATCCGCACGAGGACGAAGGCCGCAGCACCTTCCGCAACTCCAACGAGCTGATGCTGGAATACCTAGCCCAGCACCCCGAGATCGATTATGGGAAAACGACGCGCGTAACCGAAAAATAACCATGGTTTTGTAGGGCTGTCACATTGTGGCAGCCGCAATCATTGAAGCGGCTGCCGTGATACGACAGCCCTACAAACGTGAAAATGATTGGGGCGGCCGTGATACGACAGCCCTACAGAATTTTTGGCACGATTTTGGTAAAGACACAAATAGAACACACAAACAGAAGTCAAACCCTTAAAAACAATCGCAACTATGAAAGCCAAGAACATCCTGATGACCATCCTGCTGGTAGCAGGGTCCATCGCAGCAAAAGCAGCCGGCTATCCACCCGAACTCGCCTTGGTATCACAGCCGGTTATGGTGTACAACTACGACTACGTCACGGTCTACTACGACGTGGAGAACATCGGAGACTACACCTATAGGGGTTACGTACAAGTCTACCTGTCGCCTGACGACGGCTACGTCTTCGCCGAGAAGTACGTGAGGGTCCGCCCTGGCCGCATCAAGAGAATCGCAGTGGACATCCCGCGCTATCGCATCGACCCCTACTACGCCTACACCATCATGCCCTACTACACCTTGGGCAACGAGCTCTACAGCTTCACCACCTTCGAATACTTCGAGCCCCTCACCTACCACTGGCACGGCACCCGCTCAGCGGTCTGGATCGTCACCTACGCCCCGCCGCGCCCGCACTACTACCACCGCCCCGGCGTCTATCGCTACTACTACGATGGCTACCGTCCGCCGATGCCCCCGATGGGCTACAACGGCAACATGCCCCCGCCGCTCAACCCGATGCACCACACCTATAACTACCACCACAACAACGGTGGTTACCCCGCCGCCAACGAGGGCAACGTGAAACCCAACACCACCGAGCCCGCCCCCACCGCAACGGTGCGCCCCAAAGCCAACGGCAACAGCAACAGCATGAGCTCGGGCAGCAGCAGCGCCAGCACGGGCAACAACGCAGGCACCGTCAACAACGGCTCGATGAGCAACAGCCGCCCGACCAGCAGCACCCGCCCCAAGATCAACGACGGCACGTCGACCGGACGCACGCCGAGCAGCGCAGCCCCCAGCAGCGGACGCACGCCCAGCAACAGCTCGAGCAGCCGCATCAACAACGGGAGCACCAGCCGCCCCAGCGGCACCACCAACAGCGGTCGCACGGGTAGCAGCAACACGAGCAGCCGAGTGAACAACTCGAGCAGCAACAGCCGCCCCAGCGGCACTACGAGCAACACAAGCCGCGTCGGCAACAGCTCGAGCAACACCCGCAGCAGCGGGACTTCGAGAGGCTCAGCCTCCACCAGAAGCTCAAGCAGCACCTCGAACAGCTCAAACGGCTCGAGCAGCCGCACCGGCTCAGCCACCGGCAGCGGTCGCAGATAAGAGACAAACGACACCTTAATAAACAAAAAAGAGAGCGGTCACAACGGCCGCTCTCTTTCTATGTGTGATGACGCGATTCGCTCAGTCGCGTTTCCCGTCCAACGTGTCAATGATGGCGTCGATTAGGTTGTAGGCGCCGTCGTATACATCCTTCAAAGTCGCATCGAGCATATAGGCCGGTGTGGTGAACACCATCAGCTCGTTGTCGGCACACACGTCGCCGTGTTCGGTCTGCACGTGATAGGCACCCATGGCGCGGACGTTGTCGGCATCGGGCGTGCCCTCGTTGCCCAAGGTGACGCACACGCCGGGCAGCAGCTTGGCGAACATCACGGGGGCGATGCACATGCCGCCGAGTGGCTTGCCCGCCTCACGCGTCTCGATGATGGCGCGGGCCACGTCGGGCTTCACCTCCATGTCGGCGCCACGATAGGCATAGTCGCAGAGGTTCTTGGCCACGCCATAGCCGCCGCTGAAGAGCAGGCCGTCGAAGTCTTCGGCCTTGTATTCCTCGATGGGGCGCACGTTGCTGCGCGCCAGGCGGGCCGCCTCGACGAGGATGTTGCGTTCCTCCTTGACCTGTTCGTTGGTCAGGTGGTCGACGACCTCGGTTTGCGGGCGGTTAGGGGCAAAGCATTGGTATTCGCAATGGTGCTGCTCGATGGAAAGCAGCAGCGTAATGGCTTCGTTGATTTCGCTGCCGTCCTTGCGACCGCAGCCGGCGAGAATTACTGCAAATTTCTTCATAGGAATAGGATTTATATTTGAGGCAAAAATAAGCAAAATCCCTCGAACAGCCAAAAACAGAAACAAGATTTTCGGAAAAACACCCCTTGAACGCTGCGGAAAGTGCATTTATTTGACAGATTCCGCAGCGTTGGAAGCCTTTTTACGCCCATTCAGGCTTCCGCTTCTCGAAAAACGCCTTCATGCCCTCCTGGCCGACCTTTGAGATGCGTTGGTTGGCGATGGCCACTGAGGTCTGCATAAAAACGGGATTGTAGCGATCGTCGGTGCCGCTCACCATGCGCAGCAGGTTCTTGCACTCGGCGATGGCATCGGGCGAGGCTTGCAGGAAATGCCCGATGTATTGTCTTTCAGTGTCAATCATTTCCGCCTCCTCGACGACGGCATTCACCAGGCGGAAATCCTTGGCCTCGCCAGCGCTGAAACGTCTTCCTGTCAGCATCAGCTCCTTGGCGGCGGTGTTGCCGATTTTGGCGACCACAAAAGGCGAGATGGTGGCCGGTGTGATGCCCAAGCGCACCTCGGAGAAAGCGAACTTGGTTTCCTTTTCGGCAATCACGACGTCGGCGGCGGCAACGATGCCGTTGGCGCCGCCGATGCAGGCGCCATGCACGTCGACGACGACCGCCTTATTGCAGAAATAGATGGTCTGAAACAGTTTCGACAGCTTCTGCGCATCGTCGAGGTTTTGAGGATAACTGTATTGAACCATCGCTTTCATATAGTCGAGGTCGGCGCCAGCACAAAAACACTTGCCGTTGCCTTTGAGGATAATGACGCGAATGTCATCGCGGCTGTTGAGCCAGTCGAAAACTTCCGTCAACTCGTGTATCAGCTCAGCATTCAGGGCATTGCGCACCTCGGGGCGGTCGAGGTTGACCCATGCCATGCTTTCGCCCAGTTGTACTTTTATTGTGTTGAAATCCATTTTGTCTGACGCTATTGAGCGGGTATTAAAATCGCCCGATAATTTAGTTTCGCCCCTTCGGGGCTTGGTTTTGCGTTGCAATATTCGGAAAAAACTGGCAATTTGTCACAATCATTCCACGAAAATTTCGTTATTTTGCACGCGGAACGGTTTTTGCCGTGTCGTTGACATTCATCAGGACGCAAGCATTGCGTCCCTACATTCTTAAAATATGGACGAAAACAACCTCAATAACGGACTCGATGACCTCTTGAACATGTTCAAGAAGATGATGGAAAACCAAGACCTTGACGCCATTCCGGGCATCAGCGAAGAGCAGAAGGAACAGCTGAAGATGTTTCTCGAGGACTTCGACGAGCTGAAAGACGACATGAAGGTGGAGATCTACAAGCTCGACCCTTTCACCAAGCAGATGGTAGGCATGGTCATGGGCCAGCTGAAGAACATGCCGGGCATGCCGCAACAAACGCCCGATCAGGCCACTGCGCCGACAGAGCCCGTCGTCAACAAGGAGAAGCAACTCACCGACATCCCTGGCACCACCGAGAACCTGGAGGCCCACTTGGCCGCCATCGACGACCAGCTGCGTGCGGGTAACCTAACGGACGAGGAAATCAACCAACTGCTTGACGAGCGCACGGCCATAATGAAAGAACTAGAAGTTTAACAGCCGGCGTTTCGACAGGCTCAACGACCTTAGCCTTTCGGTCCCCGAGCTTGTCGAAAGGCCGTTTTTTTAATACAAATCAATAACAAATAAATGAAGAAAGCATTATTCACCCTCATCGCGCTGGCATTTTCAGTCGTGTCGTATGCCCAGCTGATTGCCAACAAAACCGACAAGAAAGTCACCTTTGGTCTTGACCTTTTCAGCGACTTCCAGCTTGCCCCTAGCGACAACTGGGATCCGCGCGGCTTCAACCAAGGTGTGAGCTTTGCGCTCACCTACAACTTCCCATTGGGCGAGAGCACCAAGCACACCGTTTCGGTGGGTGTGGGCATGTCGTCGCACAACTACTTCTCTTACACGCGCATCACAGACCCGTATCAGAGCACTTTTGAATACAAGAACTACCGCGACGTGGAAGGTTTCAAGCGCTACAAAGTCAACCCGACCTATGCCGAGGTGCCGCTCGAGCTACGCTTCCGCATCAAGGACGCCGTGAAGATTGGCGTGGGCTTCAAAGTCGGCATCAACATCAGCACCAAGACCCGTTATGTCGGCCCCGGCGATGGCATCACACTGGAGAACAGCGACGTGACCATCAACGAAAAATACCTCAACATCAGCAATATGGAACGCATGGCCTACTCGGCCACCCTGCGCATCGGCTGGAAATGGGTGAGCGCCTATGCCGCCTACCAACTCAGCCCCGTGTTTGCCGTGGGCCACGAGGCACCTGTCTTCCATCCGTTGTCGGTGGGCCTGACTTTCGCACCGTTCTAATTTGGTAAGGATTGCTTGTGGTTGCTTTGCGTCACTGCGAGGCGTTGCGAGCAAAGCGCGGCAAAGCAGTCCAGAGCACTTGTCATTTACTAGATCGCTTCCACTTCGCTTGCCTCGTGGCAGGCTCTGTTCCTCATCGCAATGACGCAAATCGCATCCCAATGGATTATTGCTGAAGCCGAGCGTTTGGGCTTCGACGCTTGTGGCGTGGCCCGAGCAACGGCCTTGGAAACCGAATCGGCCAACATGGAGCGATGGCTCGACGAGGGGCACGAAGGCGAGATGGGCTACCTGACCCGCAACAAAGAGAAGCGTTATGACCCACGTCGGCTCGTGGAAGGCACCAAAAGCATCGTCACCGTACTCTACAACTATTTCCCACAGCAACCGTTGGGCGACGGCGAGCACTACAAAATCGCCAAATACGCCTATGGCGCCGATTACCATGACGTGCTGAAACGCAAGCTGCGCCAGCTCCTTGAAACCATCGAGACCCAAACCGGAAGGCTCGATGGCGTGCGCGTCTTCGTCGACTCGGCGCCCGTGCTCGACCGCGCCTGGGCTGTCAGATGTGGCTTAGGCTTCATCGGCAAGAACACCACTTTAATCCACCCCAAGAAAGGGTCGTTTTTCTTCATCGGGCACCTGTTTCTACCCTTAGACCTAACCGAAACCGGTCAAGACATGACCAACCGTTGCGGTCGCTGTACCAAATGCATAGATGCCTGTCCCACAGGCGCTTTGGAAAGCCCATTCCACATCAATGCCCGCAAATGCATCTCCTACTTGACCATCGAATACAAAGGAAGCCTGGCAGGCCTTGACCGAGAAAAGTTCAAAGGCTGGATGTATGGCTGCGACATCTGTCAGGACGTGTGTCCTTACAACAAGTTCGCCTTGCCCAATCAAGAGCCAGATTTCCAGCCCTCTGAGCAGCTATTGGCCATGAAAGCCGAGGACTGGGAAAAGCTCGACAAAGAAACGTTTGACGCCTTGTTCAAGCATTCAGCCGTGCAACGCGCCGGATATGAGGGATTGCAGCGGAATATTGGGTTTATCTCAGAGGAGAGTTGAGATTGTAGGTCAACGTGAACTGAATCACCTTGTTATAATAGTGTCCGAAGAACCAACTTGTAGAATTTTTGAAGCGGATAGGCACTACGGTATACATGAACCGTGCCCCCATGCCCCAATGCTCGTTGAAGGCGAAATGCAAGCCGCCGTTGGCCGTGGCTGAGAAGAAATTCCAGCGGTTGGTCGTCACCTGATAGTCGGTGTCGACATCTTCCGTGGCGCGAAGGCGGAAGTCGAGGCTGACGCCCGCTTCGAGCGTGATAAAGTCCAACGGCCGTCCGCCAACCCTGAAATGCCCAAGATTATAATGGAGCATCAAAGGGATCTCGGCGTAATGCAAACGAAGGTTGTAGGGGTTGTAATAGTATTCCATCACCTCCTTGGTGGAAGAATGCGCGCCAAGGAGCGAGTATTTCAGCTCCATCTGGGCAGCGAAATAATCGCCCAAAGGCAGGTTGACATACGCGCCTGCGGTGAATCCCAATTGGTGATAACCCGCATAGCTGTCGCCATCCACTTGGCAGAACGTTGGGCCCACGATGAGGCCCGCATTGAAGCTTTGGGCAGAGGCTTTGGAGAAGCCAAAGAACAAAACCGATAAAAGGATAAAGAGGGTGTAAATCTTTTTCATAGCTATTTTGGAATTAAACTGGGTCCTTCGATGCTTCGGCTTTGCTCAGCAACCTCAAGCTCAGGAGCCATGGCATCACATTAATACTAATTATACGTTGCTTGGTATTGGTAATAGCGGTCGAGCACCTCTTCGACGAAACGGTAGGTCTCGGTGCCGCGCAGGTAGCCCGCCTTGCAGCAGGTGTCGTTGTAATATTGCGACTTCGACTTGTTGAGGATGAAATAGTCGACGTTGTTGTCCCACACCTCGGGGTCTTTGCCGTATTTGAGCGCCAGGCGTTGGGCGTCGTACACATGACCGAGACCGGCGTTGTAGGAAGCCAGGACGAACTTCATCCGCTCAGTGCTGTCGGCCACCTTGTTGGTCAGGCAGTCGCTGAGGTACTTGATGAGTTTTCCGCCCGCTTCGAGCTGTTCTTCGGGTGTGGCATCGTAGTCGATCCCATAGCGTTCCATGACGACGGGCATCAGCTGCATCAGCCCGAAGGCGCCCTTCTCGCTCTCGAGGTCGAGGCGGAAGTGCGACTCCTGATAGATGAGTGAGGCCAGCAGGCGCCAGTCCCAACCGATGTCCTTGGCCGTTTTTTTGATGATGCCATCGAAGCCTGAGAGCTCACCCGACTTGGGTTTCCTCGTCCCGAAGACATTGCCCTTGTTGACATATTTGGCCAAGATACGGTTCAGGTTGCGCTGTTCGAAGTTGTCGATCCAGCCATTGATGGCGGTCAGGAGCGACGAGTCGCCGTCATGGTTATGCATAGCCCAACCTAAGGGTTGCTCGACGCTGACCATGAGCTTGGTGTCGAGGCCGCCGAGACCAATGGACGCCATGCGCGCCACATACTCTTCCACCACGGTATAGTCAATCACGCCTTCGGATACCGCCTGCACCAACTCGACGCTGTTCATCGAGTCGCACTCGATGACATAGATCGTGTCGCCAATCTGGTCGGAGAGATGGTTGAGCAGCGTCACTTCGTGGCTGCCCGAAGGGAGGTAGATGGTCTTGCCTGCCAAGTCGAGGGGCGAGCGCAGCAGTTGGTTCTCCACCTCGTTGGCCGTCGACATCTTCTTCCAGTCCTTCGGCATACGCTGCACCAACACGCTGCGTTGCCGCAAAATGGGATTGCTCAGCAGATAGCGGCGTTTCATCTCCTTGTTGGAGCCAATGCCTACGGCCACGATGTCGACCTTGCACGAGTCGAGGAGGCTGAAGCACGAGTCGAGGTTCTCGTTGACCACCATCTCGAGTTCAAGGTTATTCGCCTTGCAGAAGTTGCTCAACAGCTCGTACTCGAAACCCGATGGCGTCCGTGAATCAGTATTATAATTGATTAATTCACAGTTGGTTACTGCAACCAATTTACCCCGTTCCTGCAAATGTTGCATAATGGTCAGGGTGTCGGCCTCTTCTCCGTTTACTTCATCCGATTCAGGCTGGTTTTGACAAGAAAACAACGCACCAAAGAGAGGCACCATCATATAAAACAGCAGCTTGTTTATCTTCATTTTGTGCTATTTGGGGCGGTAAAAGTACAAAAAAATGTTATTTGGAGGAAAAAAACGCCTTCGTAAATGGGAAATTAGTACTTTTGTCCTTTATTTTAAGACTAAAATGGCTAAAAAAATACAAGATCCGGACTTTTGGTACTCGTTTTTCCTACCCTACGTCAACTGGCACACGAAGACCTCGTACCGTAGATTTGAGGTGCACGGCAAGGAGAATGTCCCCAAGGATGCCGCTGTCATCTTCGGTGTCAACCACAGCAATACCTTGATGGATGCATTGGTGCTGCTAGCATCAAACAATGTGAGAAAAGTGTTCATCGCGCGGGGCGACATTTTCAAGAACCCCGTAATCGCCAAGATCTTGAATTTTCTACGCATCCTGCCCATCTTCCGCATCCGCAATGGGGTGGCTGCCGTGCGCCAAAACGACGACTCGCTGAGCAAGGCCGTCGACGTCATCCACGACCAAGTCGACCTCTACCTCTTCCCCGAAGGCATGCACCGCACCAAGCACTCGTTGCTGCGTTTGGGCAAAGGCCTGTTCCACATCGCCGTCGACGCCAACAAGCAGTTCGGCAACGAGAAGTCCGTCTACATCGTCCCCACCGCCATCGAATACGGCGACTATTTCCGTTACCGCAGCACCGCGATGATCCATTTCGGCAAGCCCATCAACGTGACCGAGTTCATGAAGACCACCACCGAGGAGAACGAAGCCGTCAACATCAACATCCTCAAGGAGATGCTGCAAGAGGAAATCGCGAAACTGTTCACCTACATCCCTGACGACGAAGACTACGACGCCATTTGGGAAATCGTGAAGATGAAGAACGAGAAACGCGCTGGTGGTCTCTTCAAGAAGATGCTCCGCAACCGTGCCACTGTCGACAAGGTGCTGAAATACAGAGAGGAACAGCCCGAAAAGGCCAAGAACCTCTTCCAAAAGGTGCTCGACTTCGCGAAGGAGCGCGTGAGACAAAAGATCTCCGTCACCTCGACAGCCAAACGCAAGCCTTTCCTCAACTCGCTGTGGAAACTGGCCGTGCTGTTGGTGGGCCTCCCCTATTTTGCGGCCTCGGCCATCGTCAACCTGCCAACATGGCTCATCACCTTGATTATCAGAGGGAAGCTGAAAGACCCCGCCTTCGGCAACACCGTCAGTTTCGGCGTGCGTTTTGTGCTTTCACCCCTTCTTTTCGTCATCGGCACCATCGTCATGTTCTGCAACCTGCCATGGATGTGGGCCTTGGGCGGCACCGTGTTGCTGTTTTTCTCCTACCGCGTGTTTGTGGACTATTGTGAATTGGCCCGTCGCTGGATTTCCGATGTGCGTTGGAGTTTGAAGACCAAGCTCCGCAAACAGTACAAAGCCCTGAACCTCAACAATCTGTTCTGATGGCACAACGTTGGATCATCCCCGATATTCATGGTTGCGCCAAAACCTTGAAAGTGCTCCTTGAGAACATGCTCAAGGTGACCAAGAACGACGATGTCTATTTTTTGGGCGACTACATCGACCGGGGACCCGACGGGAAAGGCGTCGTCGATTACCTGATGCGTTTGCAAAAAGAAGAATACAAGGTGCATTTCCTCAAGGGCAACCACGAGGACATGTGCGTGAAGGCCTACAAAGCCGACCAAAAGAAGAAACTCTTCGGCGGCAAGCACCAGGAGCAAAAAGACTGGGAAACCGTGGGCGCCAAGGCCACTTTGGAGAGCTTTGGCGTGAAGCATCCGCGCGAGATTCCGCAACCGTACATCGACTGGATGAATGCCTGCGTGCCTTACATCGAGTTGGAGGATTATATCTTGGTCCACGCCGGCATGAACTTCAGCATCGCCGACCCTTTTGAGGACACGAAGAGCATGATGTGGACCCGCAAGTTCAAGGTCGACTTCAACAAATCACACGGCAAGAAAATCATCCACGGGCACATCCCCGTCGACTACAGTTTCATGAACATGGTGATCGAGCAAAACGACAATTACGACTTCATCGCCTTGGACAACGGCGTTTATGTGACCGACAAGCCCGGCTTGGGCAACTTGACCGCCTTCAATCCCGACACAAAACAGATTGTGGCGCAGTCGAACATGGATTTTTGAACGCGGGGATTTTTCCGAACACGGATTTCGCGGATTTTCACAGAAATGCTATTCCTGTGGATTTGCAATCCCCTTTCGATGGCAGTTCATGGCAACAAGGTCTTTTTTCGTCGACAAATATAGCTTTTTTCGGAAAAACAAGGAGGAAAAGTGTTTTTCTCGCATTTCAAATGCTGATATTCAAGGCTGGCGGATTGCAAATCCGCCAGATTGTTGTACTGAGGAAGATTCTCCTTGCGGCTAACTCCCCAACCAAGATTAACTGAATAAATGATATATAAAACTTGACAATATTGGCAATAGGAATAATCCAAACATGAACAACCACATCATCCAGCCTTTCAACCATCTATTAATCGAATAGGATTCATATTTTTCTGACAAAAGAGAAAGTCTTCTTCCATAATACATTGAATTAAAACAAATACATGCAATTGCCAATAACAGAGTTAGAAGCAAGGTCGTTAATTTGCCAAAAGATTGATTCCTGGGAACAAACAATCTGATAATCATAATTATATTATAAATGATTAGGCCTTGAATGACTCCAACCGCACAGGAAGCCGCAAAAACGGGATTGTCATCAAATTTGTATATTTTTTTGTAATGATGAGAATAAAACCAATAATACAAATAGCTAAACATGATCTATTTTTTAATGTACAATTGAGAATGTCCTAGTGTCAAATCCTACACCAGTTCCAGCGAATTTGCAATTCGCTGGTGCCAAGTATTGGGATTTGCAATCCCTTTCTATGACGGTGGCTCTCATGGCAACAAGTTCTTTTTCAGCGGCAAATATAGTGTTTTTTTCGGAAAAGCAAGGAAAAAACGTGTATTTTCAGCATTACAAATGCTGCTATAGGAACTTTTTCGTTGTTTTTCAGCGGAAAAAGGTTGCGTTTTTGGAAAAATGTGTACTTTTGCAGGCAGAAAACCACCGACGGACGGGAAATGCCGGACAGCAAGCCCCTCAGTAACTCCGTCGGTTTTTTTATGTGCTTAGTGCTGTGATACAATATTGTATCTTCATTTCAGTTTTCTTTTTCACACCGACGGTAAGTTTTGCAATTCCGATGCCAACCAAAGGGCACTCCATGATAATCATTTCCGAAAATTCACTTTGGTTCTTGATGCCAGCTTTCGGTGGCACAGGTTCTCTAACTTGATAGGCGTTTTTCAGAATCAAATCCAATTGCAGCACTGCTAATGTTGAAAGATATGATTTTGCAGCGTGTCTCATGGTTTCTGTAATAGATAGGAATCGCACGTTTATAACTTCTCTCAAGTCGGTGTTATAAGCCGCTTTCGAGGGATTCGCCTCATACCATTTCTTATACACATCGGAAATTATTGCTTCCCTGGCCTTGATGTCTTCTTTGGTGCTTCCCATCGGGACATTAATGATTTTGTAATCTTGTGGATCCATGTAATTCATTTTATAAACCTATTGCAAAGAAACACCATCCGCCAAGACTAAGCCGTTGATTAAACGTTTGTTGTCGACAGTAGTCGTTTATTGTCGTTTGTTGTCGGGTATATTGTTGATAAATAACAAGATGCAATTTTATATTCTATATCGGACGAAAGAAAACACTTATGTTTTGGAATTTCCCTGCGGGGAACAGAATGCGCTTTTGCTTGTTGTTGGCGGCGGCTACCTCGTCCCCACCACAGCGGCGTTCTTGAATTGCTTTACCTTCCCGTCAAAACTAAAGACCTCGGTGACGACGACATAAACGCCGACGGGCACCTTGTTGCCGTTGTTGTCCAAGCCGTTCCAGATTGCGCTGCCCTCCTGCCCCACCAGCTCGCCTTTCACCAAGTGGCGAATCAGTTGTCCGGCTACATTGAAGATATAGGTGTTCATCGTGTAGCCTGCCTCGTCGAAATGGTAGTTGATGAAACAGGCGTCGTCGAAGCCGTCGCCGTCGGGCGAGAACACATCGGGGCTGACGGTGATTTCATCGGTGGAAGGCTCGGTGCTTTGCATCATCGAGTTGGGTTGCCCAGGAGTGCCGAAATGCACGTGCTCGGCGGCGGAATGCCAGTTGTCAGTCGCCATCGAGGGCTGGTCGAAGCTGACGCGCTCCAACGCTACGCCTTTCGTGACCTTCAAAAGCGGATAGTGCATCTTGTCGGAGAAATACATGGCATCAACCAGGGTGCCGTCCCTGCCCATCAGGATGGCCGTGCCGCCCGCGTTGGCATAGCTGGGGAACGAAGCCATCTGCACGAAGTTGTCGGTTGGGCAGTCGTATTGCTGGCCCACAATCTCGCTGTCAGTGGAAAGTAAAACGTAAGTCTTGGGCAGGAACAGACGGCTGTCGGCGGTGATTTCCTTCAAGGTGGTATCAGCGGGATTGGGGAACGTGCCATCGCGTATCACGCCGAGCATCAAGGTGCTGAGATCGAAGGTTTTATCGGTGTTGTTGTAAAGCTCCACATAGTCGACACCTGGGCTGATGGGGTCGAAAAGGATTTCATTAATCAGGATCTCGCCTTCGGCAATGTCGTTGGGGATGCCAAACTGCACCTTCGTGTCGGCTTCGATGGCGTTGCCCACGCAGTTGGTCACGCCATTAATTAACAATGTATAGACCAAACCTTGCTCGAATCCGTGGTCGAAGATGAGGCCCACATAGTTGGGGTCCATCGGGTTGGTTTCCACTTGGTCGGGATGCTCGCTCAGTTCCTCCACGAGATAGTTTTGCGTCGACAAAAGGCTTGCGGCATCCATCTGCTGGTCGAACCATAGCTGGACGATGTAGTTGGCAAACAGACTGATACGCTCCACCTTGGGCTGGATGTTGTTCTCACCGTTGACCGAATTAATGCGTCCCGGCGTGCCGCCCGAGGCATCCGTCGAAGCCGTCCAGTTGGAGGCACCTGCACAGGGGTTCAGCGGGTCGATTTGTTCCACCGACCAGCCGCCGTTGGCTTTGTTGGCGTCGTGGTACCACGAGCTGCTGAAGTTGACCCTCGAAACCAACGTGCCCCCCTTGCTATAAAGAAACATCGCCGAGGCCGTGTTGACCACTGAGAAGCTGCCGAACCCGAGGCAGTCGCCGTATTCGCGCAGTTCGGCCACGGCGTCGTTGTGGCAAAGGATGACATAACCGTGCGGCTCGAGAACGAAACTGCCAAAAGTCAAGTCGTTGGAGCCGATTTGTATCTGCCAGTCTTTCAGGTCGATGCCAAAATCGGTCGTGTTGTAAAGCTCCACATATTCCCATTCGGGCAGGCCCACCACAGGATTGGGGTCGGCCATGATTTCGTTGATGACGATGTCGCATTCCGAAGCTTCGTAGATAGAGAACGTCTTGGTGGTCGGCTCCATCGTGTTGTTCCACAGGTCTTTAATGCCGCTCACCGTAATCGTGTAATTAATGCCATTGCCGATTTCGCGCTCCAGCTGCAAAACGACGATAGACAAATTGTCGCCAAAACTGACCGATGCGGGATGGCCTAAGCCGTTATCGATGGCATAATTACCTGTATTCAAAGCTGTTGTCTCGTCGACAGCCTCATTGAAAGCGAGTTGAAGATGCGTCAAGTCAATCACCTCGCAGGTCAGGAGCTGGGGCGGTTCGTGGTCGACGATGCGCGGGCCGACGTAGACGCCATCGAAATACATCTTTTTGGCGTTGCCCGAGGTGAACTTCGACGAGAACCCGAAATGGCCGCCTTTGCCATGCGTATCGTCAACACCTTGGGCTTCAGTGACATAAATCCCAGAGTTGTCGTAACACGTCTGGATCATCCAGTTGCCTTCGCGGTCGCAAATCACTTTGACGGCGACAGCAAACGAGGCCGCGATATTGCCCTCCGTGCCGCGACATATCTGCTGTTGTCCGTCGACATCCTTGCGGAACAAGGTGATGGCATCGGCGCTACCGCCTTCGCCAAAACGAAGGAAATAGCCATTGCCCACCTGCGACAGGTCGGCATTGTCGGCGCTGAGCCACACATCGGTGAAGTTGTTGCCCGAAGGCGCGAAAGCCTCCCTGATCCAAAACTGCCATTCCATCGTTTCAAACTCGGTGACGGGCAGCGAGAGATAGGCCGTGCCTTCCCCTTCGGCGTTGAGCTGAAGCTGCAAGTTGCTGTTAACGATATATTTATCCGTCGCCCCCGACCAAGTGGGGTTTTGGGTGAAGTCGCCGTCGGCGAAGTCGTCGCTGACTTGGGCGAAGAGGGAAAAGGGCAACAAGAGCAGGAGTAGGAGCGTCTTTTTCATGGCATTGGCGGTTTTGGAGAGGACAAAGATAGGGGTTTTTGTGGATTTCTCCAAAAAAGAGCAGAAAAAGCCGCCATTACTTCACCATGAACAGCCCTGGCGTGATGTCCAGCCAATGCAGCACCGTCTCGCCCCAGACGAGGATGAGCACCCATGAGATGGTCATCATGGTGATGCCGAACTTGAAGGCATCGGTCTGGCTGTACTGGTTGGTGTTGTAGAGCAAGGCGGCAGGCTTGCTGTTGAAGGGCAACACATAGCAGTGCTCGATGAGCATGGCCACGGGCAAGCTGAGGCTCATCACGGGGAAGCCGAAACGCGCCTCCACACCCAAGGCGATGGGCACGAAGACCATGGTGCGGATGGTCTTGCTTTGGAAGACCAGGCCCGAATACATCATCAAGAAGGTGAGAATGACATACAGCACCCAGAACGGTGTGTTGGCCGTGATGCCCATTGCATCGAAGGCCGCGTTGACCATGGTGTTGGGCAGGTCGGTGGCATTGAGGCCTGAGCCCAAGGTATAGGCGCCAGCCGAGAAGAGCATCAGGTGCCACGGGATGTCGACGTCGTTCCATTTCACCACGCCGATGCCCGGCAACAAGGCCAAGATGGCACCCAACAAGGCGACGATGGTCTCGTCGATGTTGTGGAAGGTGCCTTTGGTGACCCATAAAAACAGCACCAACACGAAGATGCCCACGGCCTTATATTCCTCGGCCTTCATCTTGCCCATGGCCTTAAGCTCTTCCTTCAGGCGCTCCAAGCCGCCTTCGATTTGCGGCACCTGTTCCTCCTTCTTCATCGGGAAGAAGACGTAAATGCCGAGCAGCAGGCCTATGACCAAGATCAGCAAACTCATCGGGCCACAGGAGATGAGCCAGTCGGCATAGCCGAAGTCGCAGCTGCCGACGAAGCCGGCGATAAGGGAGATGGCGAGCAGGTGGGCGCCACTACCCGTGTAAAATGCGTTGGCACCGATGTTCACCTGGAAGAGGTTCTGGATGACGAGGTTGCGGCCGAAGTTGTTGCGGTTGCCGTTGGAAGCACCGTAGATGGCGCACACCGTCATGAAGATGGGTAACATAATGGTGGCCTTCACTGTGGTGGCGGAGATGAACGCAGAAAGCACCAAATTAATGATCAGGAAGCTCCAAAGCACGCCTTTGGCACTCTTGCCGAACTTGATGACGAAGGCCAAAGCCAATCGTTTGGCGAATTGCGTCTTGACCAGCATACTCGCCAAAACGAAGGAGAGGATGTTCAGCCACATCACGGGGTGACCGAGTTGGGCCAAGGCTTCCTTCTGTGTGGTGACGTTACAGAGCACGATGCCGAGGATGATGAACAGCGAGGTCAGGTAGTTGGGGATGGCTTCCGTCATCCAGAGGATGAGACCTGCGACGAAGATGGCGAGCATGGCGTAGTTGGTGCGGATGAACTCGTCGAAGCCGATGTCGTTGCAACGTTTCAAGGCCTTCTCGGTCAGCATCTCGGTGTTCAGGTTGTCGATGAAGCCGATGTGGCAACACCAATAAATCACGACGAATGCGATGATGGCCAAGGGGCCGCCGAGGCGTGCCATCCAAATCTCAAAGTTGGATTTCTGCATCTTGGGCAGTTTCTCCACTTTGTAGTTGTTCATGTCCAAGGGATCAAATGTGCTCATGGGTAATAAAATTAGTAGAGACGTAGCGCGCTACGTCTCTACAATTTAACAATTTATTTCCAATTCTTATAAGGATTCTTCATCAACATGGAGTTGAAGTACTTGGGGTCGCCGGTGACCTCTTCGCCGAGCCAGGCGGGCTTGTCGAAGGGCTCGTTCTCGTCGGTGAGCTCGACTTCAGCGACGATAAGACCGTCGTTGTCGCCATAAAACTCGTCGACTTCCCAGGTGTGCTTGCCGTCGGTGTTCTTGACGAGATAGCGGGTCTTGTCGATGACACCAGGCTCACAGATTTCAAGGAGCTGTTGCACCTCGTCGACGGGGATTTCCTTCTCCCACTCGAAGCGGGCGGCGCCCGAGGCGTTGCCGATGCCCTTGATGGTGATGAAACCCTTGTCGCCCTTCACACGCACGCGGACGGTGCGCTCGGGCACGCTGCTGAGATAGCCTTGGGTGATGCGCGTGGCCTTGAAAGCCTCGGCCTTGAAGTCACCCTTTACCAAAAACTTTTTTTCAATCTCTTGTGCCATAGTCGTTTATTCGTTTGCAAGCGGTTTGTCGGACATACCGATGACGCGCTTGATCGCCTGTAAATAGTTGATGTTTTCGACACCTTCGAGGCCACAGTCCTTGATGGTCTTCTTGATGTCCTCGATCTCTGTCGACTCGGAGTTGATGGTCACCACCTTGGCGCCGTTGATGAGCACCTCACCGAACTCGCAGATGGTGTCGTTGACCATGTAGCCAAAGCGGCGCTTGTGGACGCGCACGGCAGCCAGGTCGGGGTTGGCCTTCACCATGGCGATGAACTCATCGTAGGTGTAAGTGTCCTTCGTCAACTTGGGCATTTCGACCATGAAAGCGGGGAACACTTCCTTCTCGAGCACTTCGCGGCTGATGGGAAACTCGCCCTTCATGAGGGGATTCCACTGCTC
>CAMUYT010000003.1 GCA_947164955.1 uncultured Bacteroidales bacterium
TACGAGATTGTGGTTGGTGACTGGAGTTCAGACGTGTGCTCTTCCGATCTGCGCCGATGGCGGTGGAGGAGGGCTTTATTGCGCCTTATCCCATTCCTCTTGAAGGATCTCCGCTTTATGTTGATTTGTATATTGCACCCGTTTATCAAACTCGAAACGGCGATCCGATTACAGAACTTGACTCGGTCGTCATCATGCGCGACGGTGAAGTGGTGATGCAGTTCGATCATGTGAGTACAGGTCATGTTTCGTACCGTGATTTTGTGGACAAAAACGGCACATATTATTATGCGGTGTATGCGGTTAACGAGGCGGGGCATAGTAAGGTGACATGTGACACGATTATGGTTGGCACAACTTGCGATTTGCGTTTCGAGTTGGCCGATAGTGGAAACAATGGTTGGGATTTGTCGTTTATCGCAGTGCTTGATGAAGACGGCAAGGTGTCGCAGCGTGTGGGACTTTGGGATGGCGGCTCTGCTACCCTGTATAGCAATGTGCCAAGTGATCAGACCGCCACTTTCTTCTGGACGTACGACAACACTTGCTATTCGCATGGCAGCCTTTCGGAAGTGTCGTACGAAATCTATGACTGGAACGACAATTTGATTGTAGCTTCCAACGGATATCCTGAGGTAGGCGATATTACTGACTATGAAATTGGTTGTATTACTGATTGTAGGGCCGTTTCCGAACTTGATGGCCGATACCAATGGCATGATGCTGATGAGTTTGGCGTCGAGCTGACATGGGAATGGGCTGGCAATGTGACTGATTTCCACGACTTTGCCATTTATAGGAATGATTCATGTGTGGCCATAATTACGGATTCTGAAGTACAAGAGTTCTTCGATGCAGCAAATGAGGTTGGAATGACGGCCTATTCTGTTGTGGTTAATTATTCAAAATTCAATGGCGAGACATGCCAGTCCGACCCCGTGAGTGTCAATATCGAGGTTACAGTTATAGGTGAGGATGTCGTAAAAGCCTCCCTTTACCCCAATCCTGCTTCCGACCATTTCAAGGTGGAAAGTCAGGTGAAGGAAATCAAAGTGTTTGATGCTTTGGGTCAGATGGTTTACAAAGGCCAAACCAATGAAGTGGAAGTGTGTAATTGGAACAACGGTGTGTATTTTGTCCGCATCGTGGACGAAAACGATGTTGTTTCGACAGTGAAGTTCATCAAGGAATAACGACTTCCTTATAGACTTCAAATATTTGCCGTCCAATGTTTTGGGCGGCAAATGTTTTTATGGCGTAGTCGCGAATGGCTTCGCGGTCGTATTCGCGGCAGTGGTCGAGCATTTGGTTCATGCCTTGCAGCAGGGCTTCCTCGTCGCCTTGCGGAATGAGGATGCCGCGTTCGTCTGAAACGATTTCGGCAATGCCCCCAACTGAAGTGCTCAACACCGGCACACCGCTTGCAAAAGCCTCGACGATGACGCAAGGCAGGTTCTCGAAGTTGGAAAATAAAACGAAAAAGTCGGCTTTTTGGTAGGCTTCGGCCACTTCGGCAGAGGTCTTTTTTCCGTGGAAAATGACGCAATCGGTAAGATTGTGTTCTGCCACAAACGTCTTGAACTCAGGGGCTTCGTAATCGTGGATGACGTGCAACTCGAAGTCGTCGCGTTGCTGTTTCAGCTTCTCGACGACGCGCAGGATGCCGCTGAAATTCTTGGCTTCGTCGCGCAAAGTCGAAATATGAAGCATTCGTTTTTTCCCGCCGTGCATGTCATTCCCACGCAGGTTTGTGCGCAGGCTGGAATCTATGCACGGCTGTCCAAGCTTAAACATATCCGTATTCACCAAGTTGTATATCACTTGGAAACGGTTGTGTACGCCATGGCCTTCCATACAATGCTGCAAGTCGAGGCTGACGGGCATGATGAGCTCGGCATTGTTGGCAATCTTGACAATCTTTTTCTTCAGCCTGCCGACCAAAACGTCCTTGTTCTGAGGCTGATAGATGGTCCAGTGTTCGGTCATAACATACTTGTAGCCAAGTAGTTTCTTCCACAATAAAGCCACTTGTCCAAGCGGATAGGCCACATGCAGATGCACCAAATCCGGCTCGAAGAAATGTTTTTTGATATATTTCAAACCGTATTGGTACATGCGCAACATCTTCAGTTTGCGAATGGCATTGACCTTTGGCGGACGGATATAGATCTGCACATGGGTGTGGTGTGCACCTTTTATCTCCTTGACCTCGAAGGATTTCGTCATGTCCTTGCCGTCACAGACGGAAAGGATGACGGAATGGCATTCCTCAGGCAGCGCGTCGATCATTCGGACGCAGAAGTTGCCCAAGGTGGGGTCGTCGGGGCTGGGAAACCAGCTTAGGAGGTGCAGGATATTCATCAGTTGTTAGTTTGCAGTTGTCAGTTGTTTAGTTGTAGGGCTGTCACAATTCCCCCTTCCAAAGGGGGCAGGGGGATTGGGCAGCCGTACATTTATTCAATTATACGTGTTTTAATGTCGATTTCAAAGTATTTCTTGGGCGTTTCGTAAGGCACAAGTTTATGCGTGGTGAAGTCATCAGGAAGATAAACAGCGCACAAAGTATTGGAAACGTGGTAGATATGCTTGCGTTTTTCGGCAGGTGTTCCATCGAGGATGGCCCCCATCACGTCCCAACGGATGGTCTCGGGGTCGAGGCCGTAGTCGTGCCAAACGATGATGCTGCGGTCGCCTTTCAGTAGCTTGAAGGCGGTCTCGGTGTCTTTCTTCACGCTTTCGTAGTGGTGGTCACCGTCCACAAAGACCATATCGTATTTTCCGAAATGCGGCGCGAAGTCGAAGGTCTGGGAGTCGCCGTAAAGTTGCTCCACATTGGGCAAATCCTTACTGAAGAAACTGTGCAAATCAGCGTATAACTGGTTGTTGGTCAGCTTGATGATGTCTTCTTTAGGCAGGTTGAAGGTGACGCAATGCTCGGCTATATCGGCTAAGTTAGCCACGCTCTCGCCGCGCCAGGTGCCGATTTCGAAGTAGTCTTGCACCGCATATTTCTTGGCCAAGGCCCGCATCAGCGCAATGTCGATGGGCATGGTGGCGCCCGAAAGATAGGCGTATGGCTTCGCGATTTCGTGGAAGTCGGGAAACAACACGTTGATTTCCAAGAGCGGAAGGCCGTCTTTGAGGCCATATTTTTGGATGACATCCTCTTTGTTGCTGCTTTCGTCTTGCAGGACGAGGTTGAGTAGGTAAGGATGCTTGACGATGCGCCCAATGGCTTTGAAGAATTTATTCAGTTTGTTCATTTTCAATGGGTTGCTTAAAGAATTGTTGTTTGAGCTCAGCAAGGTAATTTTGTATCTCGCTCTTTTTCAACAGGAAGTCGCGGCCTTTGAAATGTGACTCCTTGACGAAGAAGATGAATAGGAATATCGCATTGACCGTATATGCCGCTGCCGAGGTGATGGCCGCTCCGGTGATGTCGTAACGCGGTATCAGCGTGAAGCCGCAGACAAAGGTGACCACCAGTCCGCAGAGGGCGGCGAAGGTGTTCATCTGATAACGGCCGGTGCCCGAATAATAGTGTCCGAGGATGAGGAAAATGCAGTAGAAAAGGATGCCCGGCGCGAGGATGCGGATGAGGTGGGCCATCTCGCCGAAGTCCTTGCCGAAGACGAAGACGTAGAACTGCGGCGGGAGCAGGCAGAGCACCACGACGGCAATGGCCGAGACCAAAAGGCAGATTTTGCCTAAGTCCAAGGTGAGTTTTTGGGAATATCGCCGGTCGTCGGCGTTGGCGATGCGGGCGTATTGCACCAAGGCGATGCTGTTGCTGATGATCCAAATGGACTCGGCCAACGAGACGGAACGTGAGAATACGCCGACTTGTCCGCGGCCGATGTAACTGTCTAACAAATAGTAGCTTAGACGAAGGTTGAAAAACTGCACGAAATGCCCCGTTTGGTTGAGGAAACCGTATTTGAACAGGTCTTTCAGGACGGGTTTATAGTCTTTGTCCTTGTCGTGGCGCAGGTTGGCGTATTCGTTTCGTAACATCCAGATTCCCAGCAAGAAAGTCCCTCCATAGGCGGCGTAAAGGCCAATGAGGTAGCCGTAGATGCCTTCGCGCTTGAGGATGAAATGATAGAGCACGAGGGTCAGGGTGAGCAGCACGGGTTGGAGCAGCGTGTTGTAGTTGGCCTTTTGTATTTCCTCCTTGCCGACCAAGAAACGGAAGTTGATGTTGGAGAGCGAGGAGATGAACGACAGAATGGCGACGTGGAGGACCAAGTTAGGCTCCAATTTGGGGTAGAACAGCCTGATACCGAAGCCCATGACCACGGCAATCAATGCGGCCCATACCACCGATGCGACCAAAATCTTCTTGAACGAATGGCGTGGCGCGAGGTAGATGATGCTGGCACCGCACACGATTTCGGAGAAGATGAGGATGAAGGCGATGGTGGCCACCACCAGCGATTGCGTCCCCGAGCCGGTGTCACCCAGCGTTTGCGAGATGATGATGGCGATGAGGAAATTGAGCGCGGCGGCCACAATCTTCGTCCCGAAGGTATTTAGGATTTTCTTGAACACGGGGGCTTTTCTGATTATCAATGGCAAAAATAGAAACAATCAATCATTTTTCCAAATTTTCCCGCTACAACTATTGCTTTCGGCACCCGTCACCGAGGCCAGCACATTGGTCTTGCCCTCCAGTCGGCGCAAGCCGAGGAAAGCGAAAATCAGGGCTTCTTTATAGTCGATGATTTCCTTTTCGGGGATGATGACTTCGTGCTTGGTGCGGGCTTGCAGGCGCTCCATCAGGAACTTGTTGCGTGCACCACCGCCCGTTACCAAAATCTTACCCTTGGGCAGCAGCGAGATAGGGATGGCAATCTGCAAGGCGATATGCTCCACAAATGTCGCCAACATGTCTGCGATGGAAAGATCCGTGTCCCGCGTCCCGTTCTCCCTTTGGAAAGGGGAGTAAGGGGGAATAAAGATACGCGTCCCTTTATCTAATAAATCCTTCTGATACATCTCAAAATACTCTCTTCCCAGCGACTTGGGCGGCTCTTGCATGAAAAACGGGCTGTTGTTGAGTTTCTTCAGCAGGTCGAAGTCCACTTTCCCGCTCCGGGCGAGGTTGCCGTCTTTGTCGTAGTCGAGGCCTTCCATTTGGGCGAGATAGTTTAGGGCTTGGTTGGCGATGCAGAGGTCGTAGGCGATGCGTTTGCCGTTCTCGTCATACGAAATGTTGGCGATGCCACCGATGTTGAGGCACATCTCGTAGTCGCCGAAAAGCAGCTTGTCACCGATGGGCACCAGAGGCGCTCCCTGACCGCCTTTGCTGACGTCTTCCGTGCGAAAATCGTTGACGACGGTGAAACCGCATGCGTTGGCCAACGCCTGTCCGTCGCCGATTTGCAGGGTGTAGTGCTCCTCGGGACGGTGGAAGATGGTGTGGCCGTGCGAGGCTACGAAGTCGGGCTTCGCGTTGTGTTTTTGAGCGAAGTTGCGGACTTGCTCGCCAAGATATTTGCCGTAATCCTTATCCAGTTGCACCAAGTCTTGGGGCTGCTGTTGGAAGGCTTCGGCGAGTTGTTTTTTCCAGTGCTCGGGATAGGGAAGGGTCTCGGCTTGGAGGATTTGGAATCGGTATTCTGGGTTCGCGCACGTCTTGTCCGCACCCTCTACAGAGAACCTGACGAGGGCGATGTCCAAGCCATCGAGCGAGCTGCCCGACATTAATCCTATGGCAGTATAAGAATTCAAGATTGAAAGATTTAAAATTTAAAGATTTAAGATCTTGGTCGCTTTGCGTAATTTTAAATATTGAATTTTGAATTTTAAATTCTCAAAGCAACGGTAACACCTTTCCAAGTTGTATGCTGTTTGAGCCTTTGACAAGTATCGTTTTCTCGCTGACAGGCTTTGTTTCAAGATATTCGTACAAGTCTTCCACTTTGGCAAAGGTCTTCCATTCCGCGTTGTCGTTGTATGCGCAGAAATTCTGTCCAACCAAATAGGCTTCCTTGAAGCCCAGTTCCTTCATCAGGTTGAGGATGTTGCGGTGCTCTTCTTCGGAGGCGGTGCCCAACTCGCGCATGTCACCTAATATTAATAGGTGTTGCTCGCCGCAGATGTTGGCGAAGTTGCGCAAGGCGGCTTGCATCGAGGTGGGATTGGCGTTGTAGGCATCCATGATGATGTGGTTTTTCTCAGTATCTATCACTTGCGAGCGGCTGTTGGTGGGCGTGTAGGCTTCCAAGGCTTCAACGATGGCTTTCTGGTCTACCCCAAAATAACTCCCCACGGCGATGGCAGCGGCCACGTTCTCAAAATTGTAGGCACCCACGAGCCGGGTCTTGATTTCTTGCTCTTGCCATTTCACGCTGAGGTAAGGGGCACATGGGCCTTGCTCCACGGGATAGTCGGCGCTACTGTGGCAACCATAGCTGATGCGGTTTTGCCCTTCCGAGCGTTGCCAAAGGATGTCGTTCATTCGGTTGACGAACACCGCCTGGCCGTTTGCCTTAATGTGCCGGTAGAGTGCAGTCTTTGTCTCGATGACGCCTTCAAAACTGCCAAAACCTTCCAAATGTGCTTTGCCGACATTGGTGATGAGGCCAAAGTCGGGGTCGGAGAGGAGGCAGAGGTCAGCAATCTCGCCTGGGTGGTTGGCCCCCATCTCCACGACAGCCATTTCGGTGTCGGGCTTGATGCTCAAGAGGGTGAGCGGCACGCCGATGTGGTTGTTCAGGTTGCCCATCGTGTGGATGAGCTCGTATTTCTTGGCCAGTACTGCCGAAACCAATTCTTTGGTGGTGGTCTTGCCGTTGGTGCCGGTGATGCCGATCACGGTGGCTTTCATCTGTTGGCGATGGTATTGTGCCAATTGTTGCAAGGTCTTCAGCGTGTCGTCGACGATGAGGATGCGTTCATGTTTGGGTAGGTCTTTGCGGTCGGCGACAACGAGACTGGCTTTGCCTTCCTTGGCCACTTGCATGGCGAAGTCGTTGGCATCGAAGTTCTCGCCTTTGAGGGCGAAGAAAACGGCTCCGTCTTCAATCTTACGGCTATCGGTTGAGACCTTGAAGGTCTTGATGAAGTGTTGATATATTATTTCGATCATAGTGTTTTTGTTTGATTGTGTGGGCATAAGACACTTAGGACTTAGGACTTGGGACTTGGGACTTAGGACTTAGGACTCAGGCCTTTTGTCCCATAAGCCTTAAGTCCTTTGTCAAAAAAAGAAGCCGCCTGACGGATCAAACGGCTTCAATGTTATCATGAAAAAGAATCTATTATTTACTTAGCGAAGGAACTTCCCACCTTGTTCATCGCGCAGCGGAAGCCAATGGTGGAGGCGGATTGGTTCTGGTTGAGGTAACGACGCGTGCCAGGACTCAGGAAGTAAGGACCATCGGCCCATGAACCACCTTTATACACTCTCGATTCGTCGCTGATAAGGGTCGTACCAGGGTTGTCGTTAGTGGCGAACTCATACATCTCTTTGGTGAAGATGCTTTGGTCGTCTTGTGGGTCGCTCCAACGGTTACGAATGGCCGACATGTAGTCACCGTCGTCGTAGTTGGAGTTGAAGCTCGTACGATAGTTTTGACGTTTGGCAGCTTCTTCTTGGGGGATGGGTTCTCTACGGATGCGACCGAGAGAGTCTTTCTGCAGGAGGAAGCCTTCATCGTCGACGGCCTTGCGGGTAAACACATTACCACGGAATGGGCTGTAGTCGGCAACGTCTTCATGCGACAAGGGACGATAGACATCTTGGCACCACTCGGCAACATTGCCTGCCATATTGTACAGACCGTAGTCGTTAGGCCAATATGAGCCGACAGGAGCCGGCAGGGCTGCACCGTCATTCAAGTGACCCGCAACACCCATGTAGTCACCAGGGCCTCTCTTGAAGTTAGCCATAAAGCTTCCATAGTATCTCTTGTTGTCGGTGCGGAGACCATCGCCATTCCAAGGATAGACTTTGCGTTCGCTGACGATTTCATTGCTGGTGTTGCCCACCAAACCGACAGCGGCATATTCCCATTCGGCTTCTGTAGGAAGACGATAGGAGGGCAGCAGGATACCGTCGTCCATTCTGACATTACGGACGCCATCGCCACCTTTCGAGAGGTCCTTCTTGCCGTTCTTCACCTTGCCCGTGTATTGTCCAGCAAGATAAGCATCGGTATTGAAGTTCTCTTCGTCTTGTTGCGTCGGATCCCAGTCAAGGACGCCTGCTTCAACGAGCATCAACTCGTTGACACGGTCGGTACGCCATGAGCAGTAGTCGTTGGCTTGCACCCAGGTCACACCTACGACAGGATAGTCGTTGTAGGACGGGTGCCGGAAATAAATCTCAACCATGGGCTCGTTGTAGGACAAACGGTCGCGCCACACCAATGTGTCCGGAGCGGCATTGCGAACCACTTGAGGATAATTTTGGCCGTAAACACGGTTGAGCCAATAGATGTACTCGCGATAGTCAACGTTGCTGACCTCCGTGCGGTCCATCAGGAAGGAAGGCACGGTGACCTTGCGGGGCGAGTTGTCCCATGAATAGGTCAGGTTGTCGGTCGTGGCACCCATGACAAAAGTGCCGCCTTCAATGGCAATCAAGCCAGGACCAATCTCTTGGTCGTTGACTTCGGTGACTTCGAAACCACCGTTGTTGGCGTCGTTGTAGGCCCAACCCGTTGTGCGCGAAGACTTCTCGGAACAGGAAACAGTGAGTAGTCCTGCCAAAACAATGATGGATAATGTCTTGAATCCTTGTTTTTTATACATTGTCGTTCAAATTTGTTATCTATTAACTCAACCAAAATGCTTTTATTGTGCACTTCGTGATATTTTTCAAAAAAATCAGGCAAATGTAGTGACTTTTTTTGAATCCGTGGTCACTTGACAGAAAAAAAACTTTTTTGTCGCCAAAAAATTGTGTTCGGCAATAAAAAAGTTGTATTTTCGTTTTCCCAAAGTAGGCATTTGCCAAATCTGGTTTGTTATTTGTAAAATATTGAATATTTGATAATTAAGAAAAGATATGAAATGTAAGTCTCGTTTGATTGCGATAGTTTACCTACTGTTTTCGGTCGTTCTATGCCCGCTTTCGGTCTTGAGTCAAGTGACAATGAGCTTGCCTGTCAGCCTGGAGTGGAAGGGCATCGCGCAGCAACGTATGGCCAACGACACCTTATTATATATATGTTTGGAGTCGGCCGAATATAAAAATGCAATGCCAGTGTACCAACAATCTTTCCCTATTTTTGATGATGCGGTGAAAGTTGATGTGAAATTAGTGAACGTGAAGGCGGAACCGCTGTCGTACGATGAGTTGAAATTGGCAGAGGGCTTTGTGTATCAATCTGGTTTTGAGGTGAATGCCAAACCGTTGCGTTCGCGCGACGAGTCGTTGCTTTCGGTGAGCATCTCACCTTTCCGACAAAAGGGTGGAAGCTATGAGAAATTGCTTTCGGCGACGCTTCTTGTGACGTTGACACCTGATTTCAGTACACAAAAACCGAATCCGACGTATGCTCGTCGTTCGGTTCTGGCATCTGGCGAGTGGTACAAAATTGGCCTTCCCGAAACAGGTGTCTATAAGCTGACGGCATCCGATCTTAGTGCATTGGGCATCGATGTGTCGGGCGTTGACCCGCGTCAGATTCGTATCTATCATAATGGAGGAGGTGTGTTGCCGGAGATGAACGTCGTCACGCGGCCCGACGATTTGGTCGAAGTGCCTATCTACGTGTCGGGAGAAGCCGATGGCAGGTTCGATAACGCCGATTACATCCTTTTTTATGGCCGAGGTCCAGTTTGTTGGTCGCTTGATGCCCAAAGGCTTGCTTTTACGCATACCCAAAATGCATATGACGACTATGCTTACGCCTTCCTTTCCGTAGGTTTAGGGCAGGGAAAGCGTATCAGCGAAGGCAATGCGCCTACAGGAAACGCCAACGAGGTTGTCGACAAGTTCTTGGATTATCGCGTGCATGAAAACGATGACTATAATTTGAACCATGTCGGTCGTACGTATTATGGCGACAAAATGGACCTTACCTCGACAAAGAACTTTGATTTCAGTTTCCCCAATGTGCTGACAGACAGCCCGTGTTGGGTCAAGACGGCTTTGGCGGGGCGCAATTTCCAACCTGCCAATTTCGAGGTGCTGGTCGACAATGATAAGAAAGCCACCTACAATATCGCTTCCACTACGTCGTCTACCCAAAGTCCCTATGGCTACAATGTGGGCGGATGGGTCACTTCGCAACCTGTTAGCGAAACGGTGCGTGTTACGCTGAAACACAACTCGTTGGGCTACAATACCAATTCGGAGGGCTATGTGGACTATATCATTGTCAACGCTTGGCGTCGTCTGTCGCTCTCTGGCGGACAAATGCTTTTCCGTAATCCTGAGGCTTCTGTGATCTCCAAAACCTACGATTTCAGACTCGCCAACGCGACGCAACAAACGCAGGTTTGGGATGTCAGCGACCCCTGCAATCCAACGATCGTCAAAGGCCAGCTGAGCGGTTCCACCTTGAGTTTTAAGATGATGGGCAAAAGCGATAATGAATTTGTTGCCCACAATGGAAGTTCCTATCTCTCGGCACAGCCCATCGGAAAAGTCGACAACCAAAACCTTCACGGGATCCGCGACATTGATTTCGTCATCCTGACGTATGCCGATTTCGTGTCGCAAGCCGAGCGTCTCCAGGCCATCCACAGTCGGCTGGACCCCGACCTCAATGTATTGGTCACCACGCCTGAGAAGATCTACAATGAATTCTCCTGCGGTGCCAAGGATGTTACGGCCATTCGCGATTTTTGTCGTATGCTGTATTGGGATAGCAATATTGGCCATCGATTGAAGTATCTCATGCTTTTGGGCGACTGTTCCTACGACTACAAGAACAAGGAAGGCCTCGATGATTTTGTGCCGTCGTTCGAGTCCGTGCCGTCGCTCGCCATGGATGAGACATTCGTGACCGACGATTATTTTGGCTTCATGGATGAAAACGAAGGTGCCATCGACGCTTCGCTTGCCGACATCGGAATAGGGCGTTTCCCCGTGCAGACGTTGGAACAAGCCACGCAGATGGTCGACAAGATCGAACGTTATATCGCAAAAGACGCCACCACAATGCAGCCTTGGCGCAATACGGTGACATTTTTTACCGACGACCAGAGTGATTTCGTCGGCCATTCCGAGGAGTTGGCTGCCCTGTTGCCCGATGTAGGTGGCGAGGGCATCGTGACCGACAAGATCTATTTGGATGCTTATCCTCAAATTAGCGCCCCTGGAGGTGAAATCTGCCCAGAGGTGAATGCTGCCATCAATAGCCGCATGGAGAAAGGCACATTGGTGCTCAATTATATGGGCCATGGTGGCGAGGTGCAGTTGGCTGAAGAGAAAATCATGCAGAGAAAAGATGTCGATTCGTGGCGCAATGCTCCGATGTATCCCTTGATGATCACAGGCACTTGCGAGTTTAGCCGTTTCGACGACCATAAACGCACATCCTTGGGCGAGTATGCCTTCCTGAACCAATATGGCGGCATGATTGCCATGTTTACCACTTCACGAGTGACCTATGGGCCTCAAAACCAGAAGTTTATCAAAGCGGTTTACAATAATCTGTTTCGCATTGTCGGCGAAGAGCATTACCGATTGGGTGATGTGTATCGCATGGGCAAGACCACAGGTGGCGTTGCGGAAAAACGCTATGTTTTCTTTGGCGATCCGGCCTTGCGCTTGGCTTATCCCAAATGGAAGGTGGAAACGTTGAGTATCAACGGACAATTCCCTGGTTATGAACTCGATTCCATCCAAATCAACGATACTACCCGGCAAACCTATCCTATATATCTTGATACCATTAGCGCTTTGCAACCGGTTGAGATAGAAGGTGTTGTGAAGAATATTTATGGGGAAATCGCTTCGAACTTCAATGGTATGGTGAGCGTGATTGTTTACGACAAGGTGACGGAACTGACAGCCAATGGGGTTAACTATCAATTGCGTAATAGCGTGGTGTTCAATGGAAAGACGAGGGCGGAGAATGGAAGGTTCAAGATCAATTTCATCGTTCCTCGGGATATCGCTTATCGATATGGCCAAGGTTTGATTAATTATTACGCGACCGATTATGAACATGAAGCCAACGGAAGTTGCGACTCGTTCATCATTGGCGGCTTTTATGACGAAGCACTCGAAGATCAGGAGGCTCCTGACATTCGGTTGTTTATCGACGACACGCTTTTCGTTAGTGGCGGCATCACAGGCCAAAATCCCATGCTGCTGGCTTTCATTGATGACGAAAGCGGCATTAACACCACGGGTGCAGGTATTGGCCACGACATTATGGCTACCTTAGAAGGCCCAGCCAAGAATACCTATTGCCTCAATGATTACTTTGTCGGTGAACTTGGTCATGCCGGCAAAGGCACCATCACCTATAAGATGCTTGATCTTGTAGACGGCGATTATACCCTTACCCTCAAGGTATGGGATATATACAACAATTCAAGTACGGCTTCCATCGATTTTACGGTGGTCAACAATAATGGCATGGTTATTGAGAATGCTTTCAATGCACCGAATCCTGTAACGGACGAGACCTATTTCGTGTTCGACCATAACCAAGTGGGCAACAATGTTAAGGTCGACATCCATATCTTTGATATCATGGGGCGTTGGGTGACCACGCTCTCCGAGCAGGTGTCGGGCACTTCGACGCGTGTCGCGCCCATCCGTTGGGATGGCCGTGGAGCAGGAGGGCAGGACTTACGCAATGGACTCTACGTCTACCGTATTGTAGCCACCAACGACCAAGGAGAGACGGCCACTATTGTCTCGAAGTTAGTGTTAAGTAAATGAATGTCAGTATGAAAAAATATATCCTACTTGTTCTGACGACGGCTTTCTTCTGGCTTTTGGGTCAAGAGGGGAGTGCTCAGGAAAGCACACACCAATCTGTATTGAGTGAGCACACTTGGTATCGCCTTGCAGTGACCCAAGAGGGGGTCTATCAGCTCGACCGTGCCACTCTACAATCCATGGGTATTGATGTTGATGCATTGAGTCCGAAACAGATAAGGCTTTTCGGACGTTCTTCGGGAGCCCTGCCCGAACTGAATTCTGCGCCTCGTCCCGACGATTTGACGGAAATGGCCTTGTTCGTGACCGGTGCCGAAGACAATCGTTTTGATGAAGACGATAGGGTGTTGTTTTATGGACAGGAAGCTACGCGTTGGACTTTGGTCGACAGCGGAGGCAAGACCTATAAGCGTGAACGCAATTACTATTCTGACACTACTTATTATTATTTGTGCGTGGATAGCGGTGTTGAAGGCCTGAGGGTGGACTCAAAGGCCTCACTACCAGTGGAAAACGCCACAACGGTTATTTCTGAGTTCCCCGATTTTTTCTGGCACGAGGCGGAACAGTTTTCCCCTTATTCCATCGGGCAGAATTGGTTTGGGGAACGCCTCTCTGCCGGTAATTTATCGCTTTCAATTCCCTTTGTCTTCCCCAATTTGGTGAAAACCAAGCCGTTGACGGTGAAATCGAGCATTATGGGTCGTGTCAAGCCAGGCAACGTTTTTTATAACGTGATGATTGGAGACAACCATGTGGCAGCTAATGCTTCGATCGGCTCATACGGGAATAATTACTTTGGTAAGGTGTCGAATATCGACAAGCAAATCACTTTGGAGACCGATAGCGCCCAATTCGACTTAAGCATGGTTTCGCATGAGACGGCGGCTATTTATCTCGATTATGTGGAGATTTACGCATGGCGTCTGCTGAAGCGGACGGGCAGTAATTTCCTGTTTCGCTTGATGCCGAGTCAGTTTGGTGCGGAGAAGAGTGCCGTGTGGGTTCAGAATGCCAGTGCCAATTATTGGCTTTGGGAGGTCACTTCGCCGTTGCAGCCTGTTAGGCAGGAAGGCATGTTGAGCGGTGGGAATCTTGTTTTTGCCACTGATGAACAGTTGGAGAAACGCTATGTGATGTTTGATCCGGCCTCGGCATTCCAAATCGCGGCATGGACCAAGCTTCACAACCAAAATGTGCATGCCATCGCTTCGGCTGATAACCTTATCCTTACTTCAACGCTTTTCCTTGAGCAGGCACAGGCTTTGGCCGATTACCATGCTGAAAAAGACGGGTTGGAATGTGTTGTGGTCGATGTGGACGAGATCTACAATGAGTTCTCGGCTGGTAACCCCGACCCGACAGCAATACGCGACTTCGTTAGGATGGTGTATCTGCGGAGCAACGGACGAATGAAATACTTGACCTTGTTTGGACGAGCTTCGTTTGATTTTCGTAACATCTTGGGATACAATCAGAATTTTGTGCCCACCTACGAAACCGCCGAGAGTCCGCAACATGAGTTGAGTTTCTGCGCCGATGATTATTTTGGCCTGATGGATGAAGACGAAGGCCTCAATTGCCGTGGCCGGGTTGACATCGGCATCGGGCGCCTTCCTGTGGCAACGGTGGCTGAGGCAGAGACCATGTTGAACAAGATCCGGCATTACGACGATCTCTCTGCTTCCCATGGCCCATGGAAAGCGGACCTTATGCTGTTTGCCGATGATGAGTCATGGAGTTATGTCGACTACGCTGAGAAATATGGCCGTTCGCTCGATACGATTTGCCCTTCGTTGACGCAGAAAAAACTGTTTTGCGGGGCTTATCCTACCGTGAGTACTTCGAGCGGTGTGGAGATACCTGGCGCTAATGCCGACTTGATGCGTGCCTTGGACAAGGGCCTTTTGGTGTTGTTGTATAATGGCCACGGAGGGGTCAAGGGACTGACGGGTGACAATGTGTTTACCAATGCCGATATTGCAAAGCTCACCAACTTCGACAAGATGCCTTTCGTTTATACCGCCACTTGTGAGTTTACCAAATATGACAATCCGCAGCTCATTTCGGCGGGTGAGAACCTGATCCTTAGTCAACGTGGCGGATGCGTGGCTCTTTTCACTACATGTCGGCCCACAATTGGCTTCCAAAACGACCGACAAACGAAATCGCTTATTCCCTTGCTAGGGCAACGCGACGAGAATGGCCGGCCATTGCGTTTTGGCGATATCATCAGATTGTCGAAGAACGATGTGATCAATTTCGACAATCAGAACAACCCTGTCAATAATGTCAACATCCGCTTTGTGTTCATGGGCGATCCCGTACAGCGTTTTGCCATGCCTCAAGAGCGGGTGAATGTGCAAAGAATCAACGGTGTTGCGGTTAACGATGCCGATGATTTCTCACTCCACGCCATGAGTATGGTTACGGTGGAGGGACGAATCGAGTTTTTCGATGGACGTCTCGACACGGGCTTTAACGGTTCACTATGGGCTAGCTTTTACGACCAGAAATCGAAAGTCAATGTGAAGTTCGGTAACCATGACCCGGCCGATGTGTACTATTACAGGGATTTGCTCTTTCAGGGAGAGGTCAGTGTGACCGCTGGCAAGTTCAGCATTTCATTCCAAGTGCCCAAATCCATCATGGCAGGCCAAGGAACACCGCGGTTCAGTTTCTATGCATATGACCCGAATCGAGGTACCGATGCCTTGGGCAAGTTTGACGCCCTCACCCTTGGTGGCGTCGATCCCGCTGTAATCCCTGATGATGAGGGACCCAAGATCACGTTCTATTGGAACACACCCGACTTCGAAAACGGCCAATCTGTCGAACGCCAAGGTGTGCTTTATGCCGACCTCTATGATGCGCAGGGAATCTATCACTACGATTATAGCCTCGGTCGTGATATCATGATGAGCAGTAATTTTGCAGCATACAACAGCCTTGTGCTAAATGATTTGTATGAACCGGTGCTGAACGACTATCGTCGTGGACGAGTCGCGCTTCCTGTCGAAGGCCTAGAGCCAGGTACCTATGAGTTTAAGATCAAGGTGTGGGACACGCAGGACAACCCATCCGAGGCGAGCCTTTGGTTTGTCGTCGACGAGGACCTCTTCCTCTCGCAAGTGTGCAACTATCCTAATCCCTTTTCTGATGAGACGCGCATCACGCTTTCCCACGATGGTGAAGATGGCAACTTCGATGTCAATATCGAGATTTTCGATATGTTGGGTCGACCTGTGCAACATCTTAGTAAGAGGGTTAGCGCGACAGGCGGTGTGGTCGAACCCATACTTTGGAATGGGTGCGGTTTTTCTGGAAGTCCCTTGCGTTCAGGAGTTTATCTTTATCGTTTGACATTGACGGATGAAAATGGTTATTTCCGTACCGTGAGCCAACGCATGGTGATTCAGCGATGAGACAAATTTATTTTTGATTCGATACAATAACCCGTATGAATTATCGTTATCTTTGCAATTTTAAACACTAAATCTGAATATGAAAGTAAAGAAGTTTCTTGTTGCCGCCCTTCTTTTGGTCGCGGCAGCCTCTTATGGCCAGAACAACAATTACATCGGACAGAGTGTTTCACCTAATGTGATTACCACTGCTGTGCCTTTCGTTTCCATTGCGCCCGATGCGCGCGGTGGTGCTTTGGGCGATTGTGGTGTTGCCACAGACCCCGATGTCTATTCCATGCATTACAATGCTGCCAAGTACGTCTATTTGCAGGACAAGTTCGCGGCTGGTTTGGGCTACAGCCCGTGGCTGCGTAATCTGGTGCCTGACATGAACTTGGCTTATCTGGCTTTGGCCTATAAGATCAACGAGCGCTCGTCGGTGGCTGGTACTTTGCGTTACTTCAGTTGCGGCGAGATCGAGTTTAGGGATTCCTATAACAATTCCTTGGGCAAATACAGCCCCAATGAATGGGCTATCGACGCCACTTATTCGCGTATGCTTGGCGATTATCTTTCTGGCGCTGTGGCGGGACGCTTCATCTATTCCGACCTGACGCAGAACCAAGGCAATGACGCTCGTCCGGGCATCTCGGTTGCTGCTGACGTCGCTGTGTTCTACAAGAGACCAGTCGAGTGGTTCAGCACGATGGATGCCGACTTTTCATGGGGCGCTGCTATCACCAATATCGGTAGCAAAATCAGTTACAACGGTGTCTCCGAACGTCGTGACTTCATCCCCACCACACTTCGTGCCGGTGCAGCCTTGAAACTCGAACTTGACGAATACAATTCTTTGGCTTTTACTGCCGACCTCACCAAGTTGATGGTGCCTACGCCGCCTGTTATCGCGAGAAATGAACAAGGTAGCCCTATCTTGAATGACGATGGCACCTACCAGATCCTTTATGGTAAGGACAATAATGTTTCCGTGGTGCAGGGCATGATCCAGTCGTTCTACGACGCCCCTGGTTATGGCTATAATTCGACTTACGATCTTGTCAACTACGGAAAGTTCTATGAAGAACTTTGCGAGATCAACATCGGTGGAGGTATCGAGTATTGGTATAATAATATCTTTGCCGTGCGTGCAGGTTATTTCAACGAAACCGCCTTGAAGGGTAACCGTAAGTATGTCACCTTAGGTGCTGCTTTGAAATACAATGTGTTAGGCATTGATGTTTCTTATCTGATTCCGGTCAATACGGTGGCTGGCAGCAATCCCCTGGAGAACACGTTGCGCTTCAACTTGAGCTATGGCTTGGGTGCCAAGAAGGGTTGATCCCTTGTTGAATAACACAAAAAAAGGAGGCCAATCGACCTCCTTTTTTTGTGTGTTAGAATATCAATGCCAACAGCACATACAGCCAGTGCGCTGCGATGCCCGCACAGAGACCACCGATGGTGTGTGCTCCGATGGCTTTGCCGATGAGCTTGCGGTAGCCAAGGCTGTCGAGCATGGCGGCATGGGTGCTGAGGAAACCGCTCCAGCACATGCCGATGGCCGTGAACACAGCGATGGCATTGTTGTCGATGATGCCTTCGGTGATAAAACGTGGCACCAGACCGATAGCGGCACCTACTGCACCGAGGGCGGTCATTGGGAACGAAATCAAGGCACCGTCCTTGAAACCGAAGAGCCAGTCGAAGATGAAGTTGACCTTGTTGGCCAGCCAGCTGATGACGGGCACGCCCTCGTAGGCTACACCCATATATTCGCCATTGGTACCTGATGGGCCGAAGGTGAGCATCATCACGATGGTGGAGATGCACAACACGCCAGGGATGATGGCCACGCCGATGCTGACGCCGTCCTTGCCACCATCCAAGAGCGAGTTGAGGAAACGCATGAACACGCTGCCTTCGCTCTTGAAGGTGATTTGCTGCTCGTCGCCACCATACTCTTCGTCGACGGGCGCGTCAAGTTCGGGATAGGCTTTCAAGGTGGAGCGTTGCATCAGTCGTGTGGAGACGATGCTGCCGATGATGGCACCGGCCACACCGATCAAGGCGCCCTTACCGAAGCCAAGACCCGTCATGAAGGCCACCACGACCAAGCCCATGCCGAAAGCCGTGCCGAAGTTGGTGAGCGACACGAGCTGGTATTTCTTGAAATAACGGTTGAAGTTTTTGTCGTGTGCGAGGGTGATAATGGCAGGATTGTCGCTCAAGAATGTCATGATGGCACCCAAAGCCGCCACGCCAGGAAGGTTGTACAAGGGCTTCATCAGCGGACGGAGCAGGTTTTCGAGCAGGCGCACCACACCAAACTCGGTGAGCATTTTGCTGATGGCGCCCATCAGCACGCAAATGGCCATAATATAGAACACAGTCTCCAATAGCAGGTGATAGGCTGTTTGCATGAAGGTGTTCAGCATCTTGGGCAGGGTCATCTTGTAAGCCAGCAGCCCGAAGAAAGCAAAGAAGATGATGAGGAAAATGATGGCCTCAACGCTTCGTTTGGTAGTGAAGGTCAAAGGCTTCTTTAGTTTCTCTTCGATTCTTTTGTAGATTTTTTCCACCCTGTGGTGATAGTCGAGGGTGCTGCGTTTTTCGGTGTCGTATTTGGTTTTTGCCATGATGGATTATTTTTTGATACTCGCGTGAAGCAAATCGACTTTCCAGGTGAGACCCATATTGGCTTGGAACTTGCTGATGCCGTCGCTGCTGGTGTGGGAGCCACAAAGGTGCAGGCGTAAACTTCTGTCGCCCAATGGGTAATACTCGAAACCTAGGCTTTCGAAATCGACTTTTTTCCCTGGAACAACATATTGGTCGTAGGCCTCGGTGTTGGGCAGTTGGGCTTGGTTGTAGTCGTAGCCCGCTTTGGCGAACACGATCCATTTGTCGCCGATGTCGACACCGATGCCGAAGATGGCGGTGATGTCTTGCCCGAAGAAATGCTCTTGCTGGAAGGAAGCACGGTTGATGACATCAAGGTACATCTCCACGCCCTTGAATTGCAGCTTGTTGCCTAAGGCGATATAGTTGATGTACTTGCCAGGTTGGTATTCGATCAAGTTGGCTGAATAGGTTGTTTTGAAATGCTCGAAGTTGCCGTACCACATCAGGTTGTAGGCATACATGCTCTGCATGGCTTGATTGATGAAAGGCGAGTTGCTCACTTGGAAAAGCACGTGATTCTTGTGGGAATTGTCGATGAAGTTGAACGAGGCGCCCATCTCGTAGCAGCACACGGTGTTCCAAAACTCGGTGCCGTAATAGATGTCGATGGGGTTGGAGTCGTATTCCCAGCCGCCGATGGCCACGACCTGCTTACCTGCCGAGAGGAACAGGTTGTCGGTGAAGTTCCAGTTGAGGTAGGCCCAGTCGGTGCCTTGGAAGAAGGTGTTGGCGAAGCCGATGTTGGGCGCGTTGATGCGCTGGCGCAAGTGGTAGCTGAACTTGCTGCCGATGGTGCCGTCCAAGGCCACGACCAAATATTTGCCTGCGAAGCCGTGGTCCCACGAGGGCGCAACGGTGTCGTGCTCAGGGTGATAGTCGACGGTAAAGTCGGCGCGGGTGTTAAGTTGAAGGTTGTCTAATGTGATGAAAGGCTTCTTGTCTTGCGAGAAGGCTTGCAAGACGAAAAACAAGCCAAAAAAGGTGAGGAGTAACGCTTTTCTCATACGCAAATAATTTTGCTGCAAAGGTAAGGAATAAAACTGTCGAGAATTGCGTTTGTGGCAACAAAAAAAACGGGACGGAGTCATCCGTCCCGTTTAAGAGGTTGGTTTTATGAAGGCTTTACCCGATTTCGATGGTCTGCACGGCCTGTTTCTTCTCATCCATGGTCACCTTCGGGATGACGATGTCCAAGATGCCGTTTTCGACCTTGGCGCTGATTTGCTCCTTGTGGATGTCCTCAGGCAGCATCACCGTCTGGCGGAAGTGTTCCACCGAGAACTCGTGGCGCAGGTAGCGTACATCGTTGTTCTTTTCCTCGTGCTTGGTTTCCTTGGTCATCTCGACGACCAGGTTGCCTTCTTGGTCGATGCTCAACTTCACGTCATCCTTGGTGAGACCGGGGATGCAGAGTTCGAGTTTGTAGTTGTCCTTCGTCTCCATGATGTTCATGCGAGGCGTTGAATACGTGTTGTCGTTCCAGTTCATCAGTTCGTTGAACAGTGTAGGCATAAAGTCTTGGTTTCTTCTAGTTACTAACATGGTTTTGATCTCCTATTTTTTTGTTGTTTGTTTATTGTTCGTTTTTGTGCAGGGACTTACGTCACCTGTTGGCTGTCGTCCCTTCGGGACTTTGCGTCGTCGGTTGTCGTCGGGGATTGAAATCGCCCGTTGACATCTGGACGTCCTTTCAGGACTTTGCGTCGCTTCGCGTCATTGCGAGGAACGAAGCAATCCAGAATTCCTTTCTTTTTCTTCGTCCCTTTCCTTTCGCTCGGACGACTCTGCATAGTCAAATTCTTTGCCAGAGCCGAAATGAGGCAAATTTCACTGCTTTTGCTGACAAAATTTCCGAATTAATATCGCTTGGGTTGATTTTTTGCTGACAAAATTTCCGAAACAGACGGCTTTATGGCTTTATTCCGTACTTTTGCCGCCTCAAAATCGGAGACGAAATCATGGAAGAGAAGCTTTTTAATAAGAATTATTTGTGCCTTTGTGCGGCCAACTTCTTGTTTTTCTTTTCGTTCTATCTGTTGCTTCCTGTGCTACCCTTCTTCATCATGGAGAAATTCCAGGCAGGCAATGCGGTAATCGGAACGGTCATTTCGTGTTACACTTTGGCAACCCTCGTGGTGCGACCTTTTTCGGGCTATATGATGGATACCTTCAAACGCAAGCCTTTGTATCTGTTGGCTTTGTCGATATTCACGGCGGTGTTTGTGGGCTATCTTTTTGCGGCGACTATCACCTTATTAATAGTGATTCGCATCGTGCATGGTTTGGCTTTCGGCCTCACATCGGTGGGGGGCAACACGTTGGTCATCGATGTGGTGCCGTCGGAGCATAGGGGAGAGGGCATAGGCTATTTTGGTGTGGCCAACAACATCGCCATGGCCGTAGGCCCGATGACGGGATTGTTTGTCTACGAGCATTTCAGTTTCAATGCCATTTTTATGGGTTGTATGGCCTGTAGCCTGTTGGCCGTTGTGTTTGCTTCCCAAATCAAGCATCGGGTGCGTCCACCTGTGAAGCGCCCGCCCATATCACTCGACCGTTTCATCCTGTTGAAAGGGCTTTTGGCCGGTGTTTCGTTCACCTTGTTGGCTTTTGCCTATGGCCAGATTTCCAACTACATCGCGCTTTATGCCAAGGAGATGGGCCTGACCATCAGTAGCGGATTGTTCTTCACCGTCTATGCCGTCGGCCTCATCGCGTCACGCTTGTTTGCTGGAAAGATGATTGACCGTGGCAAGGTGACACAAATCATTGCATTGGGCTTGGGCATCGTCGTATTGGCTATGTTCGGTTTGGGCATGTGCCATCATTTCAACGCCTTGGGAACGGATTATACTGCAGTTGCTTTTTTGGTGGTCGCCTTGGTTTGCGGTTTGGGTTTTGGGGCGGCTTTTCCGGCTTTCAATGCCTTGTTCATCAATCTTGGCACCAATGCGCAACGCGGTACAGCCACGTCCACCTACCTGACTACCTGGGACTTGGGTCTGGGCATCGGCATCTTCTCGGGCGGTATGCTCTCGGAGCATTTCTCGTTCTCGGCGGCCTATCTTGTCGCCGATGCGGTGGTGCTGGTTTCGCTCATCTTTTTTGTGATTGTCGTAACGCCTCATTATCAGAGGAATAAATTGAGATAGGGATTATTTATATGGATGCAAGACTTCTGGACTCGGGATGCAAGACCTTGTGCAATGTTCAGTTGCGGGATGCTTCAATGGCGGATGCACCGTTCATTGCTCGTGTGGTATTGGCCGGCATCGACATGCTCGATATGGGCGAAGAAATACCGGAAGAACAAAACATGATTTTCGAGCACTTGGTTGACATTTGTAGGATGGAGGATACACTATATAGTTTTCGCCACACCCGGATCGCCGAGGCCGACGGCATGGCTGTTGGTGCGTTGGTGGCTTACGATGGCTCCCCATACGGCGAGATGCGGGCCAAGACCTTTGGCCTCGTACAGCAAACCTCAGGCATGGACTTGTCGAAAAACGCGATGGAGACGGGGCCTGGCGAGTTCTATTTGGACAGCATGGCCATCCTTCCCGAGTATCGCGGCCATGGCATCGGTCATGCACTGATGCGCGACCGGATGGAATGGGCTTTCAGGAAGGGCTTCGAGTCGGTCACGTTGCTCGTCGACAAGGATAAGCCGCATTTGCAAGCTTATTATGAAAGCCTTGGTTTTGTTCAGATGTGTGAGATGTTTGTGTTTGGGGCTTGGTACTGGAAGCTATGTTGCGTGTCTTCGACACGTTGAGTGCGAGCGCCAGCTTCGTTGTTTTTTTACTTTTCTGTTTGGTAAAGTCGATATTTTACTACCTTTGTGCCAACAAAACTTGTTGAAAATGAAAAAACTGTTCTTTATTTCACTCCTTTTGCTGGCTCTTCAGTTGAATGCCCAGCAAATGCTCGTCGGCACCTACAACATCCGCTACAAGGCCTGGAACGACAGCGTCCAAGGCAACCAATGGCAGAAACGCTGCCAAGTGATCTGCGACCAAGTGAACTTCATGGCTCCCGACCTCTTCGGTGCACAAGAAGTGCTGTGGGGACAGCTTCAAGACATGCTCAAAGGCCTCGACGGCTACGACTTTATCGGTGTCGGTCGCGATGATGGCAAACGCGGTGGCGAACATGAGCCGATCTTTTACAAAAAAGACAAATTCCAGCTCCTCGACCATGGCGATTTCTGGCTGAGCGAAACCCCTGACAAGCCTGGCTTGGGCTGGGACGCAGCTTGCGTCCGCATCTGCACATGGGGCAAATTCGCCATGAAGAAGGGTGAACAGATACGCCACGGTCTCTTCAACCGCAGGAAAAAGGATAATCACATTGTGTTTTATTACTTCAACCTCCATATGGACCATGTAGGTGTGGTGGCACGTCGCGAGGCGGCCAAATTGGTCGTGCAACGTATTCGCGAGATGGCCGACGGCTATCCAGTCATTCTCACTGGCGACTTCAACGTGGACCAAACCAATGAGGTTTATTCGATTTTCACGAAGTCGGGGCTGCTGAAGGATTCGTATGACGCTGCCCGCATCCGCTTTGCGGAAAACGGCACTTTCAACAGTTTCAAGCCTGAATTGCTTACCAACAGCCGTATCGACCATGTTTTTGTCTCGCCTCAGACCCATGTTGAGGCCTACGGTGTTCTTACCGATAGCTATTGGACGCACGATGATGTCGACGATGCCCTCAAAGGCAATGATGCTCCACGCGAAATTTCCTTCGACTCATGCACGCGCCGCAATCCTTCAGATCATTATCCGGTGTTTGTCAAGCTGAAGCTTTAGGCTTTTTTGTTTCGCTCAGGGTTTGTAGTATTACTGATATGATAATCAGTGCGATACCAATGCAGAACGAGAAGTTCAACTCCTTGTATTCGTGGAAGATGAACATCGAAAGGATGATGCTGTAAACAGGCTCTAGGTTGTAGGTCAGGTTGACGGTGAATGCTGGAATCTTCTGCAAAACAATGATTTGCAGCAGGCAAAGACCGATGGTGCAAATGACGACCATAAAGGCCAAATAGGCATAGTCCATTCCGACGGGATAAATGCGCCCGACGGGGATGAACATATTATATAAAGGTATGAGGCAGGTCAGCCCGATGAGACCGCCGACCATCTCCCAAAGCAGCATGTTCTTGGCCTCATAATGCTTGCCAACCCTTTGGTTGACAATGGCAAACAAGGCATAAAGCGCCGACGACACCACGCCCAAAGCGATGCCTAACCGGTAGCGTGAGTCGAAATGGAAGATGAGGTAGATGCCGAGGATCGTGAGTAGGCTGAACAGGAATTCGCGCCCCGAAAACCTGTGCTTGTTGATGATGGGTTCGAACAAGGCCGTGAAAAAACCCACTAGCGAGAAACACACCACCCCGATGCTGACGTTGGAGGCCTTGATGCTGGCATAAAAGAACACCCAATGCAGGCACAGCAACATGCCTACGCCGCCCATCTGCAATTTGTCCTTAAATTGGTAACGGTTCAAATCCTTCCTGATGGCTAGGAACGCCCACATCAACAAGGCTGCAGCCGCCATGCGCCACCAAACCAAAATGGCAGAATCAAGCGTGATTAGGCGGCCCAACACGCCTGTGAATCCGGCGATGAAGACGGAGAGATGCAGCAGCAGATAGTCTTTTTTCATGGCTTCCTCCGTTGGCGCACAGCCTCAAAAGTGACGATAGCGGTGGTCACCGACACGTTGAGCGAGTCGGCGATGCCGTTCATGGGGATGATGATGTTTTGGTCGGCGGCTTCGACCCAAGCATCGGAGATGCCTGTGGCCTCAGTGCCCATCACGAGGGCTGAAGCTTTGCGGAAGTCGGCATCAAGATAGTCGATAGAGGCCTTGAGGTAGGTGCAATAGATGGTGATACCATTCTCTTTCAACCATTTGATACATTTTTCTGTAGAGCAGGCATAGACCGGCACACTGAAAATGCACCCGATGCTGGCTCGGATGGCATTGGGATTGAAGAGATCGGTGGCGGGGTCGGCCACGATGACGGCATCTACGCCTGCCGCATCGGCGGTGCGCATGACGGCACCGAGGTTGCCGGGTTTTTCCACCGTTTCCAATACAATTATCAAAGCATTTTTCTTGGGCTTGAACTCACTGAGGCTCTTGTATTTGGGTATAGCCACAGCCACCAGCCCGTCGCTGCCTTCGCGATAAGCGATTTTCTCAAAAACCTCTTCCGAAACGGTTTCTGTAAAACTGGCTTTTATTCTCACAGGCTCACGCAAAAGAGCTTCGCACACAAATAGTTGTTCAATCTCGAAGCCGCATTTCTGGGCACGTTCAATCTCGCGCTGTCCTTCGATGAGGATGCGGTTTTGCTCGCGACGCTCCGAGGCTTTTTGCAGGCGTACGAGGTTCTTTATCTTTTCGTTGGTTTTGCTGGTGATCATGGCTTTTTTCCTTTCATCTGAGAGAATACCAATCCGAGCACGACCAACACGATGCCGATGATTTTGTTCACCGTCAGGTCTTCCTTGATGATGAAATAACTGAAGATGGCCGTGAAGACGGGTATCAAGTTGGTGTAGACGTTGGCTTTTGAGGCACCGAGTTTGCTGTAGGCAAAGGCCCATAAGGAGTAGGAAATCGCGCTACAAAACACGCCAAGGCAGACCAACGGCACGATGTAATCTTTGACGTTGCCAAAATTCGATGGCTGGAAATGCTCCATGATAATGACCAAAGGGATGAAATACAACATGCCGATGATGTTTTGCACCCATGTGATTGTCAATGGCTTATAGAGTTTTGTCAGGCGTATCAAGGCAATGGAATAGCCCACGGCCACCAAGACGCAGCCTGTGAGTAGAAGCACACCCTTTGGCGATGCGGTGAACTCGAGGTTCTTGTTGATGAGCATGATGATAACACCTATGAATGAGACGATTAGGCCCACGATATTCATAGGGCTCAGATGTTCCTTCAGGAAAACCCGCGCTGCAAAGGGGGTCACTAAAGGAATCATCGCCACGATGGCAGATCCGATGATGGGGGAGGTGTTTTTCAGCCCATAGCCTTCGAAGATGAAATAGAGGAACGGCTCGAACAAGGCCGCCAAGGCGAACAGTCCGAGGTGCTCTTTTTTGACTTTTTCGTTGAGGCGGAAGGCGAAAAGGATCGCGGTAAAAAAGATCGTGGCCACTACGAGGCGCAAAAAGATGGTTGCTGTGGGGTTGAGGCTTTGGTATACCTGTGTCGACCAAACGAACGAGATACCCCAGAAGATCATGGCAATGACCCCGGCGAAGTGAACTAAATAGTTTCGGTTTTTCATGCCGCAAAATTACAAAATCTGTCAAAATTTCCGACCTTTGCAGCGGAACAATTGTTGATGAGCCTCAACGTATGGAAGAGAAGCAAGAACGAAGGAAGTTTTTTGGCAGTTTGGTTATCCCAATGCTGATCGTCACCATCATGTGGTTGGTGAAGCTCATTGAGGTGTCGTTTGGCATTGATTTGGGCCGTTGGGGCGTTACACCGCATACCTCACAGGGGTTGATAGGCATCCTGACGTTGCCGTTCCTACACGGCAATTGGGAGCATCTTTTGTCGAACACGGTGCCTATCTTGGTGTTAGGGACGGCATTGTATTATTGCTATCCTTCACTTGCCAACCGTGTCTTGCTTATCATTTATCTCGGTAGTGGGTTGCTTACATGGTGCATAGGCCTTCCTGAAAGCACCCATATCGGAGCGAGCGCCTTGGTTTACGGACTCAATCTTTTCTTGATCTTCAGCGGTTTCATACGAGGCAATAAAATGCTTATCGTTATTTCACTCATTATGGTGTTCCTGTATGGCAGTTTCATTTGGGGCATGATTCCATCCTTGGCCATTCCGCAAAACATCTCTTGGGAAGGACATCTCAGTGGAGCCATCATTGGGGTCTTGTTGGCTTTCTTCCTTCGTAAAGAGGGACCACAGAAAGAGGTGTTCCATTGGGATGAAGAGGATGAAGAGGATGACGCTTCGGCAGACACTGCGTCGGGTGATTCCACGGATCCGGCGTCCGAAAAACCTTATTGGGATGTGCCTACACCAAGTGACGAAGAATTAACGGTACGTTATCGTTTCAGGCATTAAACGGGCTCAATGGATATATAATCCAACACTTGTCGTGCAATGTCTTTGTGCCCTGTTGCGTTGGGATGCCATTGGCTTTTGTGTATTCCGGTCAAGTCGATGCAATCCACGTCATAATGATTGGCAATACGATGAATCGAAGCAAGAAACTCAGCACGACGTGCTTCAGTTACGCCGTTAGTCCCGAGGTTCATGTCGAGCAGGAAATACAACTTGGCTTGTGGATAGCGTGTTTTCAGATGGTTGAAGATATAGGCCAGAGCGGGACGGAACTCACAGAGCTGTTCGTCGGTCCAGTCGGAATAGATGTAGTCACCCAATGACACAACGGGGCAATTGTCATCATGGGCGCAGGCATCGTTGGTGGCACCGAAGATGAAAATCACATCAGGTTGGCCCAAATTGTCCATGCGGCGGATAAAAGAGTATTGTCCGTAGTAGTTCACGTAATCGTAGTTGCACATCAAAGCGCCTGAAAAAGAGTTGTTTTTTTCGAGAATCCAACCTGTCGAATCAGCAACTTGAGCCCACCACATTTGTTCGACACCGGTCAGGCCAATATTTTGGTAGGGATAAACATCGTTCGAGTCGGGATGCACATAACCTTCGAAAGTGGAATAGCTGTCGCCCAGAATCGAAAATCGCAGGGCGTCCGAATCGCCTGGAGTTTTTGTGCATGCCGACATCATGGCGGCAAAGGCTAAAACCATAAAAGGAAGTAATTTTTTCATGTTCAATTGATTATAATCATTTCTGTTCTGCGGTTCAAGGCGCGATGCTCTTCAGTGTCGTTGGCAACCATGGGCTTTGTGGCGCCATAGCCTTTGGCTGTCAATCGCGTTTCTTCAATGCCATTGGCAATCAAGGCCTTCCTGACCGATTCGGCACGGTCGGAAGAGAGTTTCAAGTTGTAGTTGTCGTTGCCCACATTGTCGGTATGTCCGGCAAGTTCCACCTTCAAGTCGGGATTGCGTTTGAGGAATGCCGTCAATATCTGTAGGCCCGTCTCAGAGTCGGCCGTCAAAGCGGCGCTGTTGAATTCAAACTGTATGTTTTGTAGCACTACGGCATCGCCGGGCGCAAGTTCTACCACGTCTACAGACGAAAGGTAATCGGCTGAATCTGAGCGTATGTCGTCAGGCAGCTCGAAGGAGTAAATGTCGTAGCCGCCTTGTCCACCCTCGCGTTGTGAGGAGATGAAGGCTGTCTTGCCATCCGCTGCCACGAAAAAGTTGATCTCGTCGCCAGAGTTGTTGATGGGAAACCCTAAGTTGATGGGCTGTTGCCATTGCCCTTCATCATTTCTGCGGCTCATGAACAAGTCGAAGCCACCCATGCCAACATGTTTATCCGACGAGAAATAGAGCGTGCGACCATCGGGATGCAGGAAGGGAGCCATTTCGGTCCCTTTCGTGTTGATGGGCTCGCCTAGGTTTTGGGGCTCGCCCCAAGTACCATCAGCATGGCGCACCGATCGATAAATGTCGGCATTGCCCGAACGGCGTGAAACAAAAAACAGCTCGCGTCCGTCGCTGCTCACGCAGGGTTGTGATTCCCAGTTTTGCGTGTTGATATGGTCGGGTAATGCATCGGGAGTCGACCATTGTCCATCATTCCATCGCGAAACGTATAGATCGCAGCTGCTGTTGCGGCTCCAACCGCAGCCTGTAAGGTAGAGTTTGCTGCCATCAGCAGAAATGAAAGCCGCACCAGGGTCGATGTCTTCCGGAAAATCGGCAAATGCAAGAGGTTGAGGGGCAGACCATTGCATGCCATCCCATTGGGCGACAAGGAGGGACTCTTTATGATAGCCATTGCCCATAGGCATTTTGCGCGTAAAGAGCAGTTGTGTGCCATCAAACGAAAGCATGTTCACATATTCGTCGTCTTTTGAGTTGATAGCCATGCCGAGATGATTGGGCTCAAATGGGACGGGATGGCTTGTGGCCCAATCGCGAAAGCTGGCCAGTGTCAGCATTTCTGCCACTACGGCATCATTGGCGGCATTGCCTTTGGCAGCTTTTTGATACCAATCCAAAACCGCTTTTTCCTTCTTGTACGCATTTTTTCGGTCATAGAGTCTTGCCAAGGTGATGGCCGCAGGCGGAAACAGCATCGAATCGCAGGCCAAGGCTTTTTCATAGCCCAAGATGGCCATGTCGTAATCTTGGGTCTCCATACCGATTTCGCCTTCCAAGAGCCATGCCTCGGCATAGTTGGGGTCTTCCACAATGGCTTTCACCACCTGCTGGTAGGCTTTCTTGTAGTCGCGGTTCAGGAAGGCCGACTCGGCATTTTCGTATGCTTTGACGGCTTTTTTGGGGCGTTGGCTGAAAGCGGGAACCAATCCCATGCACAAAACCATAAGAAGGATCATGCGTTTCATGGCTGCTGGTTTTTTTTGTGGTCTGCAATCCATTTCCTGAAGTCGGCCACAAGGACGCGCGAAGTCATGGTAGGAGTGGCCTCGGCTGTGATAAAGCACCTTCCATCGTCGAAGAAGCAGATGCCTTCTGTTTGTGCACCTGCGAGTTGTGGCATTTCAAAACGTCGGTGCGAAAGCTTCACGCCTTTCTCGTCAAAGTCGAAGATGAGGTAAATGAAAGGCTTCATAATCGTCTTTACATAGCCCACCAATACTAGTATATTGAGTTCCTCATTGTAGTCGACACCGGTAATCAGCCCTTGCGAGTTGAAGCCGTTAACCACTTCAGCGACTTGTCTTCCAGGCGTTTTTTGGAGGCGGTAGAGCCGTGTCGTGCCCGTTTGCCAGCCTTTGCTGAACAGATAGAGGTAGTCGTGTGTGGCAAAGAAGGCCTCACAGTCGAAATCGTGCACCTTGCGTTTCGTGAAATTGGTTTGGTCGCCAAAGCGGAAGCAGATGGAGTCGACCGCAATTGTCGCGTTGCCCTCTTCAGGTATTTCGGAGAGCGGGAAAACGTATATTCGTAAATCTTTTCGGTTGCCTTTGTTGTTGCCGAAATCGCCTACAAAGACTTGGCGCCCATCGCAGCATACATCCTCCCAATCCTTGTTTTTGACGTTGGCCAACGTTATTCTTTGCACAATTTCGAAGTTGGTCGTGTCGATGGCAAAGAGGATGGGCTTACCGCCACTGTCGTTATGGGTCCAAAGGCGGCCGTTATGGAAGAAGGCCCCGGAAGTCTCGTTGACTTCCTTGGGTAGCTCCGACTTGAACTGGGGAATAAAAACAGGAGAGAAGCGCGCCGTCCCTCCCTTTTGCGCCATTGCCAGGATGGGGAACGACAACAGAAGCAAACCGATGAGCCATTTTTTTTTCATAGTTGCAGTCATTAAAGATGCAAAAATAGAAAAAAGTCTCAAATAGACCATAAAAAGAACCGCTGTTTTTTTACAGCGGTTCAACAACCATTAAAAATAAAAACAATGAAAAACTTATTTCGGATAGACCTCGCCTTTGGCGGCTTTCAGTGTATTCTGAAGCAGCGAGACAATGGTCATGGGGCCTACGCCTCCTGGGACAGGGGTGATTTTAGAGGCCACCTTGTATACTTCGTTGTAGTCAACGTCACCCATGATTTTGTAGCCTTTCGGGCTGGTGGCGTCTTCGATGCGGTGGATGCCCACGTCGATGACCACGGCTCCAGGTTTCACCATGTCGGCGGTCACGAAGCCTTGCTTGCCGATGGCAGCCACGAGGATGTCGGCCTGACGGCAAATGTCAGGTAGGTTCTTGGTGCGGCTGTGGCACAAGGTGACGGTCGAATCGATGCCTTTGCGCGACATGAGGATGGCCATAGGTGTGCCGACAATATTGGAACGTCCGAGGACGACTACATTCTTTCCGACGGTCTCAATGCCAGAGCGTTTGATAAGCTCCATGATGCCGTTTGGCGTGGCTGGGATGAAGCAGGGAAGTCCCAGTTGCATCCTTCCCGCATTGACGCTTGTGAAGCCGTCGACGTCTTTCTCGGGTTTGATGGCGTTGATAATCTTGTTTTCGTCGATGTGTTTGGGTAAAGGAAGCTGTATGATGTATCCATCGATTTCGGGGTCGTTGTTGAGGAACGCCACCATGTCAAGCATCTCTTTTTCGGTGGTGCTTTCGGGCAGACGGTAGACCGACGAGGTCATGCCCACCGAGTGGCAAGCTTTCTCTTTCGAGGCCACGTAGGTCTTGCTTGCTCCGTCGTCGCCCACGATGACAGCGGCAAGATGCGGTGCCTCGATGCCGTGGTCAATCATGTCAGCCACTTCAGCGGCGATTTCCTTCTTGATTTGTTCGGAGATGAGTTTGCCATCTATTATCTTGTTATCCATAATTTTAAAATTTAATTCTTGAATACTAAATTACCGGCGCTTCATGTTTCCGGCCATTCTCAGGAGCTTTTTGCCACCGCCCGTGGTCATCATACGCATCATCTTCGAGGTCTCCTCGAATTGCTTCACGAGGCGGTTCACTTCGACGATACTGGTGCCGCTACCGTCGGCGATGCGTTTGCGACGCGTGCCGTTCAAGAGTTTCGGGTTCTCGCGTTCCTGTGGCGTCATAGAATAGATGATGGCCTCGATGCTCTTAAAGGCATCGTCGTCAATCTCTTCACCCTTCATGGCTTTGTCCATTCCAGGAATCATGCTGGCCAAGTCTTTCAGGTTGCCCATCTTCTTGATTTGCTGGATTTGTTTCAGGAAGTCGTTGTAGTTGAACTCGTTTTTGGCCAGTTTTTTCTGCAATTTTCGGGCTTCCTCTTCGTCGAACTGTTCCTGGGCACGTTCCACGAGGCTTACGATGTCGCCCATGCCGAGGATACGGTCGGCCATGCGCTTGGGATGGAACACGTCAAGTGCATCCATTTTCTCGCCGATACCGACGAACTTGATGGGCTTCTCGACCACCGTGCGGATGGTGAGGGCCGCACCGCCACGGGTGTCGCCGTCCAATTTGGTTAGCACCACGCCGTCGAAGTCCAAACAGTCGTTGAAGGCCTTGGCCGTGTTGACGGCATCCTGACCCGTCATGGCATCCACCACAAACAGGGTCTCGTGGGGTTTTACCGTCTCCTTGATTCTGGCAATTTCATTCATCATCTCCTCGTCAACAGCCAAACGACCGGCGGTATCGATGATGACCACGTTCTTGCTTTGCCTCTTGGCGTATTCGATGGCGTTTTGTGCAATCTGAACCGGATTCTTGTTTCCGTCTTCGCTATATACTTCAACTTCAACTTGTTGTCCCAACACCTTCAACTGCTCAATGGCAGCCGGACGATACACGTCGCCAGCCACCAGCAGCACTTGCTTGCTACGCTTGCGTTTCAGATAGGAGGCCAATTTCGCCGAGAAAGTGGTCTTACCCGAGCCTTGCAGACCTGCAATCAGGATGATGCTTGGCTGACCTTTGAGGTTGATGTCGACGGCATCGCCGCCCATCAGTTCGGCCAATTCGTCGTGCACGATCTTGACCATCATCTCGCTCGGCTTCACCGAGGTAAGAATTTCCTGGCCTAATGCCTTTTCCTTAATATTATTCGTGACATCCTTGGCGATTTTGTAGCTGACATCCGCGTCGAGCAAGGCACGACGGATTTCCTTCATCGTGTCGGCCACATTCACCTCGGTGATATAGGCTTGTCCCTTAAGGACTTTGAACGAGCGTTCAAGTTTTTCGCTTAATCCTTCAAACATAGTTTTCAAAATTTGGGTGCAAAGGTAAGAAATAATGTTGATTGTTGAACTGTTTAGTTGTTTAATTGTTGGAATGATGGCTTGCAATTAGATTTTCAGTATTTTTGCACGTTTTTAAATCATAAAGCTATGATTAAGGAAAACCTGGAAATAATCAGGGCGACATTGCCCGAAACGGTCACCTTGGTGGCCGTTAGTAAAACCAAGCCTGTCAGCGACTTGAAGGAAGCCTACGATGCCGGCCAGCGCATTTTCGGCGAAAACCATGCTCTTGAGATGCGGGACAAGTATGAAGCTTTGCCCAACGACATCCAATGGCATTTTATCGGTCACTTGCAGACCAACAAAATCAAATACATCATTCCTTTCGTGACGCTTATCCACAGCATCGACTCGGCCAACCTGCTTGAAGCCGTCAACAAGGAAGCTGCCAAGCACGGCCGCGTGGTAGATTGCCTACTGCAATTCCACATCGCGCAGGAAGAGACCAAATTCGGTTTGAATATGACCGAAGCCCGACAACTGCTTGATTCGGATGCGTTCAAGCAGATGCAAAATGTCCGCATCTGCGGCGTGATGGGCATGGCCACCTTCACGGATGACGAAGCCGAAGTGCGCAAGGAATTCAAGCATCTGAAAGAGATTTTTGAAACTTTGAAAACGGATTATTTTGCTAACCAGCCACAATTCAAGGAACTCTCGATGGGCATGTCGGAAGACTATCCGATCGCCATCGAGGAAGGTGCGACCCTCGTTCGTGTGGGAAGCAAGATTTTCGGCGCAAGGAATTATAATGTCTAACGGTCGCTTCGCGTCATTGCGAACGCAGTGAAGCCATCCAGGAATGTCATCCATATTTGGACTGCTTCGTTCCTCGCAAATCAAGGATTCGACGGAGTCTATGACGGGAAGCGCATCAAATGCAACAATAAACAATGGAATCACTTCTACCTTTATTATTACTTGCTGTCGGTTTTGTCGCCCTCATTTTGGGTGCCAACTGGCTTGTCAATGGGGCTACCAGCATCGGAGTGCGTGCCAAATTGTCGCCCCTCATCATCGGGCTCACCATCGTGGCCTTCGGCACCTCGTTGCCCGAACTCATCGTCAACATCTTCTCGTGTGCCAAAGGCAGTCCGGGATTGGCCATCGGCAATATCATCGGTAGCAACACGATGAACATTTTGCTCATTTTGGGCGTGAGTGCTACCATCTGGCCCATTGATGTGAGCCGTGTCTCCATCCGCCGCGACATACCGGCTGGCTTTTTCGCCACATTGGTTATCGCCTTGATGGCCAATGATTTTTTTATGAGTAAGGATGCTGTAATTGATGTCAACTGGATCGAAGGTGTCGTTTTATTGGCATGCGGTATCGGTTATTTGTTGTTGACTTTACGGAAAAACGACGACGCCGACAAGGCCGATGATGTACAAGAGGCCATGCCATGGGGAAAGACCATTCTTTCGCTGGTTCTCGGTATCGTTGGTCTGTATTTCGGCGGTGAACTTGTCTCGCATAATGCTCAGATTCTGGCCCGCAATTGGGGTATGAGTGAGAGCACCATTGGCCTTACCGTGGTCGCCACTGCCACTTCATTGCCCGAATTGATCACTTCTATTGTAGCAGCCACCAAGAAAAACTCGGGTATTGCCATTGGCAATGTGTTGGGCTCCAATATTTTGAATATCTTTATTGTCTTGGGTGTCAGTGCACTCATTACACCATTGCCTTTCGAGCCGCTGATGAACAAACAACTGATGATCCTCTTTGCTGCCAACATTTTGATGCTGCTCTTCGTGTTCACTGGTAAAGGTCGCAAGTTGTCGCGCTTCGAAGGCGTCTTGCTTACCTTGGGTTATGTTGGGTTCATTTGGTTCTCGTTGGCGATGCAATAAAAAAGTAGAGACGTAGCGCGCTACGTCTCTACTTTTTTCAGTTAGATACTATTTTAGTCAGCCAGCTGGAAAGCGGTCTTTACGGCGTTGTAGTCGCTGTAGTCGACATCGGAACGGTCGTTGTAAACCGAGGCTTCGATGGCCACAATCTTGAAGTCGTGTTTGTCAGGACGGGCGCCATCAAAGAAGTCGCTCTCAGTCCAGAAGAGTTGTACACCACCATCGTTCAAAGTGGCCACTTCAATGGAAGCGGCGCAGTTGATGATTTCCTCTTGTCCTTGATCGTTGATGAAGGAGTCTTGGTAGTAATACGTCAGCGGTACTTGCGACCAGGCGTTGCCGACCATCATGTAAACGAGCACCGCACCATAGTTGTAAACGTTGCTGTTGATGGCGGGATAGTCTATGGTTACTGTCCATTGGCAGTCGTTCACCCATTCCCAGTCATCGGTGTGGATGGTCACTGTTGAGGAAGATACGTTGGCGTTGCCATCGTGGCCGGCAGGACCTTGAGGGCCTTGAGGACCGCGGCAGGAAGCCATGGCAAATACGGCCAAAACCGTCATGCAGATGAAGCTTAACTTTTTCATTTCGATCGTTTTTAATTATTAGACAATGATTGATTCTCCTTATTTACGCTGCAAAACTACAAAAATCCTGCCAAAAACACAGCCGCCCCTGAAAAAAACAGAGACGGCTGATGATTTCTTGAAAAACCAGGTTTTACGGCAGGAACGGCATCTTCACCACGACAGCCTTGATGAGTTTGTTGCGAATCTTGATATAGATTTCGGTGTCTTTCTTGCTGAAAGCTTTCTTCACCAGAGCGGTGCCGATGTTCTTGCCAGTCGAGGGTGATGGGCTGCCTGAGCGCACCATGCCGATGCAGTTGCCTTCGGCATCGCACACCTCGTAGCCATTACGCGGAATGCCGCGGTCGATCATCTCGAAGCCGACAATCTTCTGGCTCACGCCATTGGCTTTCTGGGCAGCGAAGATTTCGCGGTTGAGGAAGTCGTTGCCGTCAACGAACTTGGTGATCCAGCCCAAGCCAGCCTCGATGGGGCTGATGGTGTCGTCAATCTCGTGACCGTAGAGGCAGAAGCCTTTCTCGAGGCGCAGGGTGTCGCGGCAGCCCAAACCGGCGGGCATGATGCCGAACTCCTTGCCGGCCTCAAACACGGCGTCCCAAACTTCCTTGGCGTGGGCAACGGGGATGTAGATCTCGCATCCGCCGGCACCCGTGTAACCTGTCGTCGAGAAAATGACACCGTCCACACCAGCAAAGTTGATGATCTGGAACGTGTAGTACTCCATGTCGACCACGTTGGCTTTGGTGAGTTTCTGCATGGCTTTCAGGGCGTTGGGACCTTGCACGGCCAGTTGTGCCCATTCTTCGCTCTCGTTCTTGAAATCGTCACCGAGGGTCATCCCAAACTTTTCGGCAATCTGGCTCATCCAAGCCCAGTCCTTGTCGATGTTGGCAGCGTTGGGCACCATGAAGTAATGGTCGTCGGCGATGCGGTAGACGAGCATGTCGTCCACGATGCCGCCTTTACCGTTGGGCAGGCAGGTGTATTGCACCTTGCCGTCGCTCAAAGCGGCCACGTCGTTCACCGTGCAGTATTGCATGAACTGCTTGGCCATGGGGCCTTTGGCGCGGAACTCGCCCATGTGGCTCACGTCGAACACGCCGACGTTATTGCGGACGTTGTTGTGCTCTTCGACGAGGCCAGTGTATTGGATAGGCATGTCGTAGCCGGCAAATTCAGCCATCTTGGCTCCCAGGTCGTGATGGATCTGGTTGTAAGGGGTTTTCTTTAATTCGATGTTTTCCATTGTGTTGGATTTAAGATTTAATATTTAAAGATTTAAGATTCAAGATTTAAAGATTCAAGGAGGTTGATTGGTTTATGGCTGCCATAAGCACTTTCAACGCTCAGTTTATCTCGTGGTGTCATGCAGCCCTTTCTTGAAGCTGGGGCCGAAGTACAAGCGGGTGTATTTGAGGTCGTAGACTGTGACTGTCCTTGCGGGATCGGCGTTCATCTGGCGTTTCAGCGTGCAGCCGTTGGTGGGGTCGACCCAATATTGGATGACCGTGCCGTCTTCGAAGTCGACGAAGAAATGCCAGCAGTCGATGTCCATGGGTTTGTCGGAGCTACCGACCGTGAGTTTTTCGGTACCCACAAAGTAGTTGGATAAGTCGCTTTTGTCCACTTCGTTGGCAAACGAGTTGAGCGGAGCAAAACTTTCGCCGAAGGGCTCAAACTCCCAATCAACGTCGTCAGTCCAGCCTTGGGCGTCGGGACGGTAGAACCAGTTCTTGCCGGTCTTGATGTTCCAGAAGCGGTCGACGCCTTGTCCGTCATTGAAGGCTTCGTTGTCGCCAAGTTTCATGTAAGTCTCGTTGAAATGCGAGCCTTCGTCGGTGATGGTGACAAAGAAATGGTCGGTCGGAGGATTGAAACTGTATGTGCCGGTGAAAGGTTGGGTGGCAGGTTTTACGGGTTTCTCGACCACGACAGTGACGACGTTGGGGTCGAATACGGTAATGTTGGCCACGGCTTCAGCATCGCTTTCGTTGCAAGTGGCGATAATACTGCTTTGACCTTCAGCCTTAGCGACGATTTCAATCTTTTCGCCGAAATGGACAGGCTTGAAGCTGATGACTTTGGGGCCTGAGATGTTGTAACCATGGTTGTTGCAGGCAGCAAACGGCTTCCATATGACCGTGTCGCCTATGGCCATTTTGAATTCAGTTGCGTTGCTCTCTTGAGCCATCGTAATGCTGGCAATGCAGAGAAGCATGAGGGTTATCAGTGCTTTTTTCATTTTTTCGATGGTTTAAATTTGACGCAAAAATACAAAATATCTTAATCCGTCGAAAATTTGGGCGGCAAATAGTGCTTTTTGTTGTTTAGTGTTGTCGTTTTTGGCACTGGGGGCAAATGCCTTTGAGGATGAAGTTGGCACTTTGCATCTGGTAGCCTTCGGGTAGGGCTACCTCGGGGATGGGCAGGTCTTCGAGACAGATGGTGGCTCCGCACTGCTCGCAGTGGAAATGCATGTGCATGTCGTTGTCGACGCTGTGGTCGTGGCTGTGGCAGAGCTCGTAACGTACGCCTTCGCTGTCTTCGAGCGTGTGCACGAGATGGTGCTCTCTGAAGAGTGTAAGGGAGCGAAAGATGCCTGACTTGTCGATGCTTCCGATGTGGTCTTCGAGTTCGGCCATCGTCATCGGGCAGTGCCCCGCTGCCAAAGCCTTGGCCACAATAATCCTGTTGGCCGTCGGCCTGATGCCATGTTGCTCGAATAATAGTGTAAGCTCTTGGTCGGTCATGGTCTTATGGTTCTGAAGGTTTCTTCGAAGGCCGCCCTAAGTGCTTTTTCGTCGCGGATGGTTTTCCTGAGCTCTTCCAAACGGACGGCATTGTCCGATTCGGGAATCCAGAGTTTTAGGTAGCCCGTGTCGGAGTATTTCTCCATCATGTGTTCGCGGAAGCGTTGGTATTGTTGCTCCTTGTCGTAGTCGGGGAAGTGGTCGCGGGTGTATTGTATGGTGCGCTGGATGACTTTCTCGGGCAGGATGAGACGGTCGGCTTCGGCCACGATCTTGCCGTAGATGGAGCGAGGCTCGTGATTACTCGAAGCCCGATGGTCTTCGGCGGCTTGTGCCATGGTCTCAATTTGTTCTTCGCTGAACCATTCCCTTAGTTTCTTGTCTTCACGGATGATGCGACCCGACGCGAGATGATGGGTGTCGCGGCCTTCGCAAAGTCCGGTGTCGTGGTAGGCGGCAATGGCGTACACCATATTAATAATAACGTCGTAGTGCTCGGCCAAGGCCATGCTGCGTTCGATGACTTCCTCAGCATGGTTGCGCTGATGGGCCGCATCGAAATGGTCGTAGCGAGGGAGAATGTCTCGCTCGATGTATTCGGTTAGGGTGGAGCTTACCATCCGCCACCTCCCGCACTCACCGTGGTCACCATCGAGTTGACATTGACATTGGTGCTTTGGCCGCCGCTGTAGGTGACGTTGCCCGTGTAGTAGCCGTTCCAGTTGGTGCCGCCACTGATGGTGCCACCATACTTCACGGTGTATTGACTGCCCGTTTGTAGCTGCGGATCGGTGAAGAGCATCACCAAGCCGCTGCCACCGCCTGGACCCGGCCAACCGCCTCCTCCGGAAAGAGTGGGGCATTGGTACGTGCAGATAACTGTGCCGTCGGACTTCAGGATTTGGATGGCATAGCCCGACTGCGTGTTGATTTTCAGCGAAGGTTGGGTGCAAACGTTCTGGGTCGGGTTGCTCGTAGCGCCGCCGGTGCCAATGTGGGTGCCGCCCGTGATCTTGAATTGGTTGTTGTCGCAGTCGAAGCCTTCCTCGGGTTGGCGCGCGCCGTTGGAGATGACGAAGCCACCGTTGAGGAACAAGGTGCCGTTCGAGTCGATGCCGTCGTTGTTGTCGCTGTGCGAATAGACTGTGCCGCCGTTGATGGTGAGGTTGGTCCGTGCGTTGATGGGGTCGTCGGTCTTCGAGTAGGTCTCGATGTTGCCACCGTTGATGGTCAGCGTGGCCTTGCTTTCGATGCACTCGCCGCCTTCGTTGTTCTGCGTGCAGTTGACGGTAATGGTGCCGCTGTTGATGGTCAGGTTACCGCGACTCTTGATGCCCTTTGGGTTGGCGTAGTCGCCGCCGCCAGGCCAGCCGCCGCCACCGCTCGAAATGGTGATGCGCTCACCTGAGGTGGTCACGTTGAGGATGAGGTCGTTGTCATCGCCGCCCTCGGTGCCGATGATGAGGGTGGAGGTGGTGTGGTCGTCGTCGCCCACGTTGATGCCTTTGCCGCCCGTGCCCGAGCTGATCAGGGTGAGGTTGCCCGAGAGGATGCTCATATTGCCGTCGGAACGCAGGCAGGCCGAGGTGTAGGCGTCTTTGGTGGAGCCGCTCACGGTGTACGACGCACCATTACCTTGCGTGGTGACGTTCATCGTGGCACCGTCGATGGTGAGGTTGCCATCGGCGCTGATGCCTTTGCCGCCGTGGTTGGAAGTGGGCAGCGTGATGGTAAAGTCGCCACCAGTGATGTTGATATCGGTGTCGCACTTGATGGCGGTGCAGTAGGAGGGGACGTTTTGTCCGCTGACCGATTCGAGCACGGTGCTTCCCGATGCCGTAATGTCAATCGTGCCGCCGCTGATGTTGATTTGGCCGTCACATTTGAGGCCTTTCGACATATCACCTGAGTTCGTGATGGTAAGCGTGCCACCATTGATATTGAGGTCACTGTCGGCCTTGATACCCTTACTATCAGTGCCACTCGTGTTGATGCCGAGCGAGCCGCCGTTCATGGTGAAAAGGCCCGAGACCTTGATGCCTCTTTGGGCTTCTGCGGTCGTGTTGATGGTGAGATTGCCGTTAGCAATGGTGACGTTGCCCGAAACATCCATGCCATCGGAGCCTGCTGATGCGATTTCAAGCGTACCGCCGTTCCAAGTCAGGTTGCTGCTGCAATGGATACCGTCGCTGTTGCTGCCAAGGATGCGGATGGTACCCGAGTTGACGGTAACATTGCCGTCGAAGTTGATGGCGTGTTTGGCATTGCCCGTGACTTGTAGCGTTCCTGGGCCTTCAATGGTGAGCCCGAAAGGCAAGTCCATGGTGGCCGTTTGCGTGCCGTTCGCACCATCGGCAAGCGTGGAAGTGCCTTTGAGCTTCAGCGTTACGGGGACGATGACTCCAGCACTGATGGCGGCACCTGTTGGGTTGGATAGGGTCAGGTTGTCAAAGGTTACATGGAAGGGTGTCATGCTGTAATAGAAGAGCCTGCCATTGTCGGAGCTGCCCGAAACCACATAGGGCACGTTTTCGTGGTAGGATTGCACATCCACATAAGCGCCGTCGACGGTGATTTGAACCATGTCATCGGCAAAAGGATTGTCGATGGTGACGGAATTGCCGTTGTAGGTGATGTAAACCGTGTCGCCAATGTGTGCCGACTCCTGGCGGAAAACGATGCTGTCAATGTCCTGAATGTTAAGGTGCTGGCCACCGTTCTCATCGTTGATGTTCATGCGTGTGCCGTCGAAGCGGAATTCTTCGATGGTGCTCACGCCCTTGTCATACAGCAAGAAAGCGTTGTTGTAAACTTTCATGTGGTATTCTTGTGCACTGAGGCCCATGCAAGCCAAAAGAAAGGCTGCGATGAATAAGGTCTTTCTCATAGCTTGATCATTTTAAGGGTTGCAGACTCGGTTTTCACAAGGTAGACGCCCATCGCGAGGTCGGAAATGTCGATGGCTTGTTCGCCCGAAGCCTCGAAGCTTTTCATCAGGCGGCCATCGAGGGCATAGATGTTGATGGTTTGCAAGCCTTGAAGGTTGCGGATGACCAATGCATCGTGAACGGGGTTGGGGAAGATGCTTAATGCCGTGGCGTCGTTTTCATTGGTGCCTTCTGTTTCATGGCAGGTCAGCTTGCGGATGTCAGCCAACGGGATTTTCACTGTGCTTTTGTATTCGTTTATTTCGATGACGAGTATCGTATTGTCCTCGAAATACATACGGTCGGCTTCCGTCATCGTATAGTTCTGCTCGGCTCCGTTGTTGAGCGTGACAACAACTTGCGTGGATTGCGCTGCCATGCTTAAAGCCATTCCAAAAGTGGAGATTAGCAGGAACAGCGTTCGTTTGATTATGTGCTTCATCATCTTTTAATTGAAAAATAAGAATGCAAAAATAGACAATCTTGTTGAAATACAAGTTGTGTTTTGTCAACGAAATAGGTTAGTTTAAACCGAATTATTTATTGTTTGCGACCAGATATGGGCGCGTAATCGAGGTTTTGCAATACAATATGGCTTTAGGTGTGCCGCTGAAGATGAGCTTGCCGCCCATGTCGCCGCCTCCGGGACCGAGTTCGATGAGATAGTCGCATTGCTTCAGCATTTCCAAGTTGTGTTCAATGAGGAAAATGGTGTTGCCCGCCTCGACCATTTTGCCAAAAAGGTCCAAAATCCGCTTGATGTCGTTGAGGTGGAGACCGTCGCTGGGCTCGTCCATGATGAAGATCTTGCCCGCGTCGCGCAGATAGGAAGCCAACTTGATGCGTTGCAGCTCGCCGCCCGAGAGTGTCGAAAGCGACTGGTTGAGATGCAGATAGCCCAAGCCGACCTTGCGCAAAGGCTCCAGCTTATCGGCGATGACGGTGCCGCCGAATACTTCGGAGGCTTTGTTGGCGGTCAGGTCCATCACCTCAGCGATGTTCATGCCTTGCACCTTATATAATAGTACCTCGTTGCTATAGCGTAGTCCGCCGCATGCCTCACAAACGGTTTCGATGCTATCCATAAAGGCCATGTCGCTGACAATCACGCCCTTGCCTTGGCAAACGGGACAGCCGCCTTTGCCGTTGAAGGAGAAGAGGTCGGCCTTGGTTTTGTTTGTCTTGGCGAAGAGCTTGCGGATGTCGTCGGCCACTTCGAGGTAGGTGGCAGGCGTCGAGCGCAGGCTGATGCCGATGTTCTTTTGGCTGATGTAGACGATTTCCTCAGGCTTCGGATATGCCTTGCGGAAACATTCCATCAACGAGCTTTTGCCCGAACCGGCCACGCCAGCGATGCCGCACATCACGCCCAAGGGCAGGTCAATGGTCAGGTCTTTGATGTTATGTAATGTGGCGTTCTCCAAACGGAAAAACGAGTTGGGTTGGCGCACCGTCTCCTTGATTTCGGTCGTCGCGCTGAGCGATTTGCCCGTTAGCGTTGGGCTGTGGAGCAGTTCGTCGTAGCTGCCTTCAAACACGATTTCGCCGCCGGCCATGCCCGCGCCTGGACCCATGTCGATGATGTGGTCGGCGATTTTGATCATGTCCTTGTGGTGCTCCACGAGGATGACCGTGTTGCCGTGGTTCTTCAATTTTTGCACCGACTTCTGCATCAGCAGGATGTCGTGGTTGTGCAGGCCCACGCTAGGTTCGTCCAAAATGTACATCACGTCGGATAGTGGCGAGTTGATGTATTTGGCGATCTTGCAGCGTTGCGCCTCGCCGCCCGAGAGCGTCCCGATGGCGCGGTCAAGGGTGAGGTAGCCGAGGCCGATTTCCTCCAAGGCGGCCAAACGTTCAATGGTGGCATGCTTGATGTCTTCGGCCAATGGATTGTTTATGGTCTCCATCCATGTTCGGGCATCGGTGATGCTCATGGCGGTCACCTCGGCGATGTTCAGCCCGTTGATTTTGCAGGAGCGGATTTTCTCGTTGAGGCGCGTCCCCTTGCATTCGGGGCAGGTGCCCATCGTCAGCATCGGGTTGAGCACGGCGGCATGGAGCAGGCCTTCCTCCGAGTTGATGATGCTGCGGTACATGCGCGGGATGAGGCCTTCGTATTTCGCGCTTTTTGGCCAGTTCGACGGTGGGTTCTTCAGCTTGATTTGTGGCGAGTTGAGGAAGAGGTCGAGTTCCTCGGGCGAGTAGTCGCGGATTTTCTTGTCGAGGTCGAAGAGGCCGCTGTGGGCGTAGCGGATCCAGCGCCAGCCGCCCTTGCCGAAGGCGATGTAGTGGATGGTGTCCTCGTCGTTGAGCGACTTGTCGAAGTCGACGAGCTTGTGGATGTCCAACTCGCGGATTTCGCCCAAACCTGCACAACGCGGACAACTGCCCGACGGATGGTTGAACGAAAAAGCGTCGGAATAGCCCACAAAAGGCTGCCCGATGCGCGAGAATAACAATCTGAGTAGCGCGTAAATATCTGTATATGTGCCTACTGTAGAACGTGAGTTTGAAGTCGGTTTCCGTTGCTCAATCACGATGGCGATGGGCAGATTTTCAATGTCGCCGACGTGCGGACGACCGTATTTGGGCAAATACTGCTGCGTGAACGACGGGAAAGTGTCGTTCAGCTCGCGCCGCGACTTGGCCGCGATGGTGTCGAGCACCAATGACGACTTGCCCGAACCTGAAACGCCCGTCACCACAGTGATTTGTCGCTTCGGGATGCGCACGTCGACGTGTTTCAGGTTGTTTTCGGTGGCGTCTTTGATGATGATATAATCTGATGTCATCGTGAATGGAGTTGGGATGCAAAATTGCAAAGAATTCCTCAATGAATGTGGCAGAGCTTCACTTTGGCATTGACGATTTTGTCTTCTGAAACGGTCATGATGTCACGGTCGAGAATGACAAAATCAGCGTCTTTGCCCACTTCGATGCTGCCTTTGCGGTTTTCGAGGAAGCAGCCTTTGGCCACCCATATGGTGATGGAACGCAAGGCTTGTTCACGACTGAGGGCGTTTTCCATTTGGAAGCCTTCTGCGGGTGTGCCGTCCAAGTGCTTGCGGGCCACGGCAGCATAGAAAGTGTAGATCGGGCTGATGTCCTCGATGGGGAAGTCAGTTCCGTTGATCACCCAGCCGTTTTGCTGAAGCAGGCGCTGATAGGCGTATGCATTCTTGATGCGGTCGCCAAGGCGTTCCTCGGCCCAATCCATGTCGGAAGTGCAGTGCGTGCTTTGGATGGAGGGGATGACGCTGAGGTCGGCAAAGCGTTGGAAGTCGGCATCGTCGATCACTTGCGAGTGCTCGATGCGCCAGCGGAGGTCGTTGCCGCCTTTGAGGTATTCGGAGTAGATGTCCAAAATGTGGTGCGCACCGCCATCGCCGATGGCATGGCAACACACTTGGTAATGGGCATCGTAGCATTTTTGGCAGACGTGCCGGTAGAAATCGTCTGTCTCCAATATCAGGCCGCTGTTGGCCGGGTCGTCGGCGTAGGGTTCAAGCAGCTTTGCGCCGCGTGAGCCAAGGGCACCGTCGGCGTAGATTTTCACACTGCGCACGGTGAGCCTTTCCTTGTCGATGACGCCTTGGCGCATGAAGTGGTCCATGGTCTCATCGTCGGGGTTGATCATCGCGTTGACGTGCATCTTCAATTGACCGTTTTGTTGCAGGCTGTCGATGAGCTCGATGGTGGCGATGTCCAAGCCTGCGTCGGTGACGCTGGTCAGACCTACGCCCATACAGTTCTCTTGGGCCTTGAGCAAGGCTTGGGTTTGCTGGGCGGCATCCATCTTGGGCACCAAGGCTTTGGCTACATCGGCAAGGTTGTCCATCAGCACACCCGTGCAACGCCCGTCTTTGACGATGGCCATGCCGCCATCCATCTTCGTGTCAGCGTCGATTTTGGCTAATTCTAGAACCTCCTTTGAAACTAACACTGCATGTCCATCCACACGGGTCAGTAGTACGTTTTTGTTGGGGAAAGCCTCGGCAAGCCTTTGGTTGTCAGGAAACTCAGTTACTTCCCAAAGGTTTTGGTCCCAGCCGCGACCCAGGAGCCATTCGGCAGGGTAGAGGCTGTCATGCACCTTGAGGCGCTCGATGACTTCGTCGTATGAGCGGCAGCCCTTCAGGTCGGCCCAGCGGATGAGGTTCTCTCCGTAACCGTTGAAGTGGCAGTGCCCGTCCATGAAGCCTGGATACACAGCATTGCCTTGTGCGTCAATGGTTTCCTTGGCAACGTATTGCCGCATGATGGTCTCTTCGTCGCCGACTGCGACAAATTTGCCGTCTTTCACGGCAAAGGCTTGGGCTTTGGAGAAGTCGTCGTCAACGGTGTAGACATTGGCATTGCGGACGATGAGGTCTACGGGTGTCTTGGAGTTGCAGAAGGTCATAATGAAGATGATTGAAGCAAATAATGCTGGGATGAATGCCTTAAGTAGGTGTCGTATTGTGGTTTTCATATAGATGTGGCATTTGATGAATACGGCCACAAAAATACTAAAAACTTCGTTGTCTTTGATTACAAAATCTCCCGCGCAATCCAGGCGCAAGCCTCGGCATCGGCAAGGGCGTTGTGGTGGTTGAACTCATGGTAGCCGCAGGCCTCGGCCACAGTGTGCAACTGGTGGTTGGGCAATCGTTTCCCGAAATGTTTGCGTGAGGCGCGACAGGTGCAATAGAACTTGTAGTCAGGGTAATCCATCTGGTAGCAGCGCATCACAGCCTTCAGGCAACCCTCGTCGAAAGGGCTGTTGTGGGCCACGAGGGGCAAGCCTTCAATCAAAGGCTCGATTTGATGCCAAACATACGGGAAAACTGGAGCATCTTCGGTATCAGCCTTGGTGATGCCATGTACGAGCGTGTTCCAATACAGGTAATAGTTCGGCTCAGGCTGGATAAGGGAATAAAACGAGTCCACGAACTCGCCTTCTTTCACAATCACCACGCCCACGCTGCACACGCTGGTGCGCTCGTTGTTGGCGGTCTCGAAGTCGATGGCGGCGAAGTTGTTCATGATTAGAATTTGATTTTGAAATACTTTAGTGTCGCCTTGAAATTGTCCTGTGCTGTTAGGCAGGTGTCGCGCAGGAAACCGTTGATTTTTCCCCAGTTCTGTATGCCTCGGTAATAGAACAAGCGCAAATCATCAGTGATGATGAATGGGACAATGGCGTTTTGCAGGCATTGCCAGAAAAGTAGCAGTCTTCCTACACGTCCGTTGCCGTCTTGAAAAGGATGGATGTGTTCGAATTGCACATGAAAATCCAGCAAGTCATCGAACGAGGCTTTCTTTTTGGAGTTGTATTCTGCAAGAAGTGATTTCATCTTGCTATGAACATCCTTTGGTTGGACTGTCTCTTCTTCTCCCACGGCATTAGCAAGACGTTTGTAGTCTCCCACGGCAAACCACGACTTGCGGCTGTCGGAAGTGTTGGTTTTCAATATCAGATGCAGTTGTTTGATGTGTGTTTCGGTGATCTTGTCGGTGGCGTGTTCGATGACATAGTCGATGCAACGGAAGTGGTTGACGGTCTCCATGATATCGTCGATGCGCGTGTTTTCCGTGGTGATGCCTAAGGTGTTGGTCTCGAAGATATATCGCGTCTGCTCCTTAGTCAGGCGGCTACCTTCAATATGGTTGGAATTGTAGGTCAAGTCGATTTGTACGCGATGATAAATGCCGCCTTTCATCTTGGCTTCTTTTTGTTCGCGCAAAGCAGCAAGTAAAGGCGACACCTTCTTTTTACTTCGTTTGGGCATGGATGCATCGGCGGGAATGTTCCATGTCTTTCCCGTAAGAAACGCACCTTCTATCTTTCCCGTAGCACAATAGTTTCGTGCGGTGCGCTCGCTGATTCCATGCTTCTCGGCAAACTGACTGACTGAAATGTATTCCATCTATCGGCAAGTTTTCTCTCAAATCCGCTGCAAAAGTAGCAATTCTTGCCGATATCGGCATGTTTTAAGCAAATAACATTCAAAATTTGCCGTTATCGGCAAGATTTTAAGAAACTTTTTCATGGTTTTTACCCAATCGCCTGCAAATCGGTCAGCTTTTTGTAAACACCGCCAAGGGCAATCAGTTCGTCGTGCTTGCCGCGTTCGATGATTTGGCCTTTCTGTAGCACCACAATCTCGTCGGCGTGTTGGATGGTCGAGAGGCGATGGGCGATGACGAGTGAGGTGCGCTGGCTCATCACTTTGCCCAAGGCGTCTTGCACCAAACGCTCGCTCTCGGTGTCGAGCGACGAAGTGGCCTCGTCCAATATTAATATAGGTGGGTTTTTCAGCACGGCCCGGGCGATACTCAGGCGTTGCCGTTGACCGCCGCTGAGGTTCATGCCACGGTCACCGATGCGGGTGTCGTAGCCGTGTTCCAACGCCATGATGAACTCGTGCGCGTTGG
>CAMUYT010000004.1 GCA_947164955.1 uncultured Bacteroidales bacterium
TGTCATCCCCACGTGGGGAGGTGCGGGGCATGGGATCTATACTTTCTAAGGCTTCCCAAGTTTTCATCCTTACCGATGAAAACGTCGCTCCGTTTTGGCTGCCCGAAACCGAATATTGGCTTGGCTGCGAAAACGCGGTCGAGATCGTGATAAAATCTGGCGAGAAATACAAAACCCTGCAAACAATCCAACATATCTGGAAAACCTTGATGCGCCATCATGCCGACCGCAACGCCTTGTTAGTCAACCTCGGAGGCGGTGTGATAACCGACTTGGGCGGCTTTGTGGCTTCTACGTACATGCGTGGTATCAAGTTCATCAACATTCCGACGACCTTGCTTGGTATGGTCGACGCGGCGATAGGAGGGAAGACGGGCATCGACTTCGGCGGCGCAAAAAACCAAATCGGCACTTTTGCAGAAGCAATGGCAGTAATCACCGACCCTGTTTATTTGGAGACTTTGGATGCGCGCGAAATTAGGTCGGGCCTTGCCGAAATGCTGAAATACGGTTTCATTGCCGACCCTAAATTGCTTCATGCGGATGCGGAGAATTACGTCCCTTATATAAAAAGGTGTGGAGAAATCAAGCGCGAAATCGTGAAGAAAGACCCGACGGAGAAAGGCGTGCGCAAAATCCTGAATTTTGGTCATACCCTTGGCCATGCCATAGAAAGCCATTGCTTGACGACAGATTATCCCCTGCTTCACGGCGAGGCGGTGGCCTTGGGAATGGCTGCGGCTCTTTGGATTTCGGTGAAACAGTGTGACTTGGCTGCTTCGGTTTTGAAAAACTTTGAAAACAAGTTGCCGATGCTGCTTTCTGAATGCCCAATCCAGCTTTCGGAGGCTGATATTGAACCGATTATGGAATATTTGGTGTTCGACAAGAAAAACAAAGGAGAAAAACCGCAATTCGTTCTGCTTGAGTCGGTCGGGAAGCCGGTTTGGGATGTGGAAGTGGAACCGGTTCTCGTGTCGGAAGCCCTGTCTTATTTGTTAAAGTGGATCTCAAACAATTGCTCCGAGGAGCGTCGTTTTTGTTTACCGTTCTGAGCCAATGCTTAAGAAAACCGTCATATTGCCCGCCAGCAAAAGCGAATCGAACCGCGCCTTGATGATCGCGGCGTATGGCGGGTTTTCCCCCGATGTTGCGAATCTTTCTGATTCCCAAGACACCAAGGTGTTGCGGGAAGCATTGATGTTTTGCCATGAGCGGAAAACCATCGACATCGCCGATTGCGGCACGGCAGCACGTTTCATGACCACCTATTTGGCCTGCCATGACGGAGATTGGCTCCTCACGGGCACTGACCGCATGAAACAACGTCCAATCAAGCCGTTGGTGGACGTGCTGAGAAAGCTTGGATCCAGTATCGAATATGTTGAAAGCGAAGGTTTTCTGCCGTTGAAAATCCACGGAAAATCCATTGCTGGCGGAAAAGCATCGCTCGATGTTTCGCAAAGCAGCCAGTTTGCCTCATCTTTGTTGCTTGCTGCCCCGATGTGGCGCGACGGCCTTGAGCTCGAACTCATTGGCAATTTCAATTCGGTGCCTTATCTCGACATGACCATCGCTATGATGTGCCATTTTTCGGCACAGGTGGAGCGGAAAGGGAGTGTGGTTACAGTGAAGCCCAAACCCTACCGCCCCAACAGCTTTACGGTCGAAGCCGACTGGAGCGCTGCCTCCTATTGGTATGAGTTGGCCGCACTGAGCGAGGCCTGCGAGATTAGCCTGATGGGGTTGTGTAGTCCTTCAACAGTTCGACGAGCACCGTCCCCTGCGAGTCTTCAGGGCGATGCCATCATCGCCGACTGGATGCAGGCCTTCGGTGTGATGACGACAGAAATGGACTCGGCGTTGGTTTTAACAAAAAAATCATTTACCAATACGACCCTGTCTTTTGATTTTTCCAACACGCCCGACCTTTTTCCGACGATTGTAGCTACCTGTGCAGGCTTGCAACGCCCTGCTCGTTTTACGGGCATCGCCAATCTCATGTTCAAAGAATCAGACAGGGAGGACGCGATGCAGGCTGAAGTGGCAAAAATCGGAACAAAACTCAATAAAGTTTCTGATAATGAGGCTGTTCTTATTCCCAGCGTAAGGTTGCCTTATTTTGAGAAAAAACGCCCACTGCACTTCCTCTCCCATGACGATCACCGTGTCGTCATGGCCTTGGCACCTTTGGCCATGAAAGTAGGCGACCTTCTTTTCGACCATCCTGAAGTGGTGCGAAAATCCTATCCAAATTTTTGGGAACAGATGGGTTTTACGGGTTTTTGGCCAAAAAAAGCGTAATATTTGTATTGGTTTTGTAAAAAGTATGAATAAAATCTGTATTTTTGCACGGATTTTCGCGCGAAATATATGAAAGTTGAGTTGTTTGTACCCTGCATCATTGACCAGTTCTATCCTGAAGTGGCTTCCAATACAGTGAAGGTGTTGGAACGCGCAGGCGTTGAAGTGGAGTACAATCCGGAGCAGACCTGTTGCGGACGTTTTGCCTATAATGCGGGCTTTATTGAAGATGCAAAGGAGTTGGGCGACAAGTTCCTTAATGACTTTTCGTACAACGGTCCTGTAGTGGCCCCCTCGGCAGCTTGTGTGCATTACATCAAAAAACGTTATCCTGAGTTGTTCTTTAACACTGCCAACCATTTGAATTTCAAGCGGATGGTGGCTAATGTCTACGAGTTGACCGATTTCTTGGTCAACAAGGTGCAATTCGACGATTTTGGTGCCGAGTTCCCTTATAAGGTGACGTTCCACGACAGCTGTAGTGCCTTGCGTGGCTCGGGATTGGGTAAGGAGGCGCGGCAACTGCTGTCAAAGGTTAAAGGCTTGGAGCTCATCGAGATGAAACAGCCCGATTTGTGCTGTGGCGCTGATTTTTCCTTGGAAGTGGGGCATGAAATCCTGTCGGAAGGCATGGCAAGCCACAAGGTGAAGAATGCCTTGAACACGGGTGCCGAATACATCGTTTCGACTGACATGACTTGCCTTATGCACCAAAAAGCATACATCGAGAAAGAAGGATTGCCCATCAAGGTGATCCATATCGCCGATGTTTTGGCTTCGGGATGGTTCTAAACAAATGAATATGAATGATTATTATATACATGAAAGCAGCTTCGTAGATGATAACGTGAGCATCGGGAAAGGTACGAAAATTTGGCATTTCTGCCATATTCAGTCGGGTGCTGTCATCGGCGAGAACTGCTCTTTCGGACAAAATGTGAACATCGGCAACAACGTGCATATCGGCAATGGTGTGCGCATCCAAAACAATGTGTCGGTCTATGAAGGTGTCGAGATTGAAGACAACGTGTTCTGCGGTCCGAGCTGCGTGTTCACCAATGTGACCAAGCCTCGGGCGCATTTCCCCGTGCACGGTGTCTACGCCAAGACCAAGATTTGCGAAGGTGCTTCGTTGGGCGCCAACTGCACCGTGGTTTGTGGCCATACGGTCGGCAAGTGCGCTCTCATCGCCGCAGGTGCCGTGGTCACCAAAGACGTGAAACCCTATGCCTTGATGGCAGGCGTTCCCGCCCGTCAAATCGGCTGGGTGTGTGAATGCGGTCAACGCCTCGATGCCTTGTTGCAGTGCAGTTGCGGCAGAGAATACAAAGAAATAAACGGTGAATTGAAACCGGTAAAGCCCTGACGGGGCGACCCTATATCAACGGGGATATCCCTGAAAAACAAAAACAGAGAATATGCAATTCAGAGACCTAAAAACACAATATGCTGTCCTGAAGGACGAAATGGATAAGGCCATTCTCGATGTGGTCGCCTCAAGCGCCTACGTGATGGGCCCTAAGATTAAGGAGATGGAGACCGCATTTGCCGAGTACGTCGGTGTGAAGCACTGCATCGCCTGCAATAGCGGCACCGATGCCTTGCTGCTTGCCTTGAAGGTGTGGGACGTGAAACCTGGCGACGCCGTGTTCGTACCCAGCTTCACCTTCTTCGCTTCTGCCGAGGTCATCGCCATGCAAGGGGCAACGCCGGTCTTCGTCGATGTCGACAAGGATACGTTCAATATGGACGTGGCCGATCTCGAACGTAAGATTGAACAGACCCTGAAGCGGGACAAATTGACGCCACGCGTTATTATTGCGGTCGACCTGTTTGGCCTTCCAGCCGACTTCAAGGCGATCCGTAAGGTGGCCGAAAAACATAACCTCTTTGTACTTGAAGACGGTGCCCAAGGCTTTGGTGGCCGCATCGGCAATCAAAAAGCCTGTACGTTCGGCGACATCTCCACCACCTCGTTCTTCCCTGCCAAGCCTGTGGGGTGCTACGGTGACGGTGGTGCTGTGTTCACCGACAACGACGAGTGGGCCGCTTTGCTCGATTCCTACCATATCCACGGCAAGGGCAACGACCGCTACGACAACGTGCGTATCGGCATGAACTCACGCTTGGACAGCATCCAGGCGGCCATCCTCATGGTCAAGTTGAAGGCCTTTGCAGCGCATGAGTTGGAATATGTCAACAAGGTGGCGGCACGTTATACGGAGTTGCTCCACGACGTGGTAAAGACGCCTATCGTGCCTGAAGGCTTCTATTCCAGTTGGGCACAATACACGCTACAACTTGAAAATAAGGAAGTCAGATCGGGATTGCAGAACGCCTTGAAGGCCCTCGACATCCCCACGGCCATCTATTATCCCATCCCGATGCATCGCCAAACGGCGTTCAACTATCTGTGCCTGGATGAGAACCGTTGCCCTGTGTCCGACCAGCTGGCCGACACGGTCATTTCCTTGCCCGTCCATCCCTATCTCTCGGAAGAGGATCAGGATAGGATTTGCGAGGCTGTACGTCAATATTTGGGAAAATAAAAATAGCGGGGCATGGGTGTTAAGTCGTTTTTCAACGAAATGATTGCTCGCGACAATTACGACGAGGTGATGGAGTACCTTGCCGTGACCGAGACCCAGCATGCCCCGAGATTCGAGTTTGACCAGGCCCCCGACCAGCTTCGCGAGTTGATTGCCATGGCTGAGACCCCGCGCAGCGAGGAACGCTCACAGTGGCTCAACGACTATGCCGACAGATCATGGTCGGCTCCCGATGGCGAGGCCGAGGTGCTGCTGGCCAAAGACCATCTGAACGCCATCCGTTATCTGAATCGTTACCTGCGTAAAGCCAACGCCAAGCTGAAGCAAGACGGCTATCTCGTCTGTAGCTTCGACACAGCGCAGAAGCGCAGGGCACAGATTTTCAGCAAATACCCTAAATTTATTGCAAAGATTGTCTATTTCTTTGATTTTCTTTGGCATAGGGTATGCCCTAAAACCAGGTTGACGCGGCGTTTCTACTATTTCTGTACGCGCAAGGTGAGAAAAGTGTTTCCCCGTCCTGAGGTGCTTGGCAGGTTGTATTATTGTGGCTTCGATGTGGTGAGCGAGCAATACATCCACGACCGTTATTGCGTGATCGCCCAAAAGAAACGTCAGCCCAGCAAGGAGCAACACACCTACGGGGCACTGGTGCGCTTGCGTCGTTACGGAAAGGATGGCAAGCTCTTCAATGTGTTCAAGTTTCGCACCATGTATGCCTATTCGGAGTATTTGCAGACCTATGTGTATGAAAACAACGACTTGGATGCAGGCGGCAAGTTCCGCGACGACTATCGGGTGACAGAGTGGGGGCGTTTCTTGCGCAAGACGTGGCTCGACGAGCTGCCCATGCTCATCAACCTGCTGAAAGGACAGATGAAGATCGTGGGCGTCAGGCCGTTAAGTCAGCAATATTTCAATCTTTATAGCGAAGAATTGCAGCAACTTAGGATCAAGACCAAGCCTGGGTTGTTGCCACCATTCTATGTCGACATGCCTGAGACTTTGGACGAGATCCAGGAGAGCGAACGCAACTATCTGGAGGCATATTTAGAGCATCCTTTCCGCACTGATTGGAAATATTTTTGGAAAATTATCCGCAACATTGTCTTCAAAGGGGAAAGGTCCAAATAAGTCCTTGTTATTTTTCTTGTAATTTTTCCTTTTATTTTTGTTGTTTTATCGTAAAAAAGCTTTATTTTTGCAAATTGTATTCCGTTTGTGAATGCAATTCGGGATGCGAGCAAAAATTGCTTCTCTTAATGATAGAATTAAGTGATTGCAAATCAGTAAATTACTGCTTCTTGATGTGAGTCAAGGCAGCGAAGCTATACACTTTCTTGAATTATTTGGAAAATGGCTCAAACGACAGAAGAAAACTGGACCACCGTCATCAAGCCGCGCAATGGCTTGTTTGAGGTGAACCTGAAAGAGATATGGGATTACCGTGATTTGCTTGGTATGTTTGTGAAGCGCGACATCACGGTGGCCTACAAGCAAACCATTCTTGGCCCGCTTTGGTGGATCATCCAGCCTGCTTTGACGGTCATCATGTACATGGTGGTGTTTGGCGGCATCGCTGGTATCCCTACCGATGGCATTCCGCAGCCTTTGTTCTACCTTGGCGGCGTGTGTATGTGGCAATATTTCGCTGATTGCCTGAATCGTACGGCCAACACTTTTGTGAGCCATGCGGGCATCTTCGGCAAGGTGTACTTCCCGCGCCTGATTATGCCTTTGGCCAATGTCACGAGTAACCTGGTGCGTTTCGGCATCCAGTTTGGTTTGTTTGTTGTCGTCTACGTGTATTATGCCTGCATAGGGATGGCACCGAGTCCCAATTGGTATTTCCTGCTGTTCCCATTGCTTGTGGTGATGATGGCCGGATTGGCTTTGGGCTTTGGCATCATCATCTCTTCGATGACGACCAAATATCGCGACTTGCAGATCCTATTCACCTTCGTCGTGCAGCTGTGGATGTATGCCACTCCGATTGTCTATCCGTTGAGTCAAGTGGCCGGGAAGAAGGTGCTGGGCATGGACTTGACCACCATCATGTGCCTCAACCCCGTGACCCCTGTCATTGAGACCTTCAAGCACGGAGCCTTGGGCGCAGGCCAGTTCATAGGTTGGGGCTGGTTGACCTACAGTTTCGTGTTCATGGTTGTTGTCCTCGTCCTCGGCATCCTGATTTTCAACAAGGTGCAGAAGAGCTTTATGGATACGGTTTGAGGCATAGCGTATAAAAGTGTAATTCTGGTTTCGACATTATCAGGAAATGAAATATCCCATTGGCATACAAAACTTTGAGGAAATCCGCACCAAAGGTTTCGCTTATGTGGACAAGACGCGCTTGTTGTATAAGTTGGTCGATGAAGGGAAGTATTATTTCCTGTCGAGGCCCCGTAGGTTCGGCAAGTCGTTGCTCCTTTCAACCATAGAGTCGTTTTTCCAAGGTAGGAAAGATCTGTTTGAAGGTCTGGCTATTGAGAAACTTGAAAACAAGTGGGAAAGCCATCCCATCATGCATCTCGACCTCAACACCGAGAGGTATGACACGAAAGAGGCACTAGATAATAGGCTGAGCCTTGCCTTGTCGGGCTGGGAGGAACTTTACGGGGGCAACCACAACGAGAAATCGCTCAGTTCGAGGTTTGAAGGGGTGATAGCCAGGGCGGCCAAGCATACGGGCAGGCAGGTGGTGATATTGGTGGACGAGTACGACAAGCCGATGCTTCAGGCCATTGGCAACGAGGCGTTGCAGGCCGAGTATCGTGCCACGTTGAAAGCGTTCTACGGTGCCTTGAAGTCGTGCGATCGGCATATTCGCTTCGCTTTCCTCACCGGCGTGACCAAGTTCGGCAAGGTGAGCGTGTTCAGCGACCTGAACAACCTGTTTGACATATCCTTCGACAAGCGTTATGTGTCGATTTGTGGAATAACGGAAAGCGAACTCCGAACCCAGTTTGACGCTAGTGTAGAGACGCTTGCTAAGGCAAACGGGATGAGCAAAGGGGAATGCTATGCGCGATTGAAACACGACTTTGACGGCTATCACTTCGAGTGGAATACGGAAGGCATTTACAACCCGTTCAGCCTGCTAAACACACTTTCGAGCTGCCAGTTCCGCGACTATTGGTTCGAGACGGGGACTCCTTCCTTCCTCGTGCACCAGTTGCAGAAGACCAACTACCGCTTGGAGGAGATGACGGAGGAACCCTTGACAGCTGATACATTGAACTCCATCGACATCATGGACGAGAACCCCTTGCCGCTGCTCTACCAGAGCGGCTACCTGACGATAAAGGACTATGACCCTGAGTTCAAGACTTTTCTGCTTGATTTTCCCAATAGGGAAGTGCGCGACGGTTTCATCAAATATCTTGTGCCGTTCTACATGCCCAAGAAGAACGACAAGAGTACTTTTGACATTTCCAATTTCGTCAGGGAGGTCAGGTCGGGCGATGCCGAAGGCTTCATGCGACGGTTGGAGGCATTCTTCGCTAACGGCGATTATGCCTTGATGGGCGACCGCGAGTTGTATTTCCACAACGCTATGTACGTGTTCTTCACTTTGTTGGGCCTGTATGTTGAAGTGGAGCGACACACCACCAATGGGCGAATGGACATTCTGGTCCAGACAAAGGATTTCATTTACATCTTCGAATTGAAGATTGATAAAAGCGCTGACATTGCTTTGCAGCAGATAGAAGAGAAAGGCTATGCCCGCCCGTTTGCCAGCGATCCGCGCAAGCTTTTCAAGATTGGCGTTAATTTTTCCACCGAGAAGAGGTGCATTGACGGGTGGAAGATTGAAGAATGAAAGATTCCCACTGCCGAAGACCTGCACGCCGAACTCAAGACCTCGTTTGGCGAGTGAGCATAAATATATAAATTATCATTTTTCAATTATCATAAAGTAATAAAACTTTGAAAAGGTTATATGGCCTGTTTATAATCAATTGATTAGATAGTGATACATGCTCCGTTTACGACCTGTTTTTGGGCTATTGGATACAAAAGGAGTTTTGAAGGGTTGCGCGGGGGGAAGTAAGCATAAATGGGTAATTAATGAAATCGATAGTTGTGACAAAAACAAAATCCATACAATTAGCCAATTCCTATGATTGCATTGGATGCGGAGCATGTGCATCCACCTGTCCTGTGGATTGTATCCGGATGGTTGAGGATAAGGAAGAATGGTGAAGTCTTTATATGTGGATGAAGATTTGTTGGAACTCTGCGATTATGAGGTCTATAAGTCATACAGAAGGATAATGGGAATGATGAAGGAATTCAGCGTCAAGAACGATGCTATCAAATCCCAATTGCGGTCAAGACTTTTGTCTGTGATTGGATTGGGGAAGTTGGTAAGGTATGAAGTGCAAAGGGACAAACGCAGACTAATGAATAAACTAAAAAAGATACGGTAGTTATGAAAAAGCTCCTAACTGTTGTGGTTCCTGTATATAAAGTCGAGCCCTACATCAACAAATGTTTGGATTCCTTGATATTGGACGACGATAATCTGATGAACCAACTTGAGGTCATCATAGTGAATGACGGCACTCCCGACCGCTCAGCGGAAATGAGCCGCGAGTATGTGAAACGATATCCCCAAACCTTCCGCCAAATCGACAAGGAGAATGGCGGACATGGTTCTGCGTGGAACGTTGGCTTGAAGGAAGCAACAGGGAAGTATTTGCGTTTCTTGGATTCGGATGATTGGCTGACGAATTTGGGGGAGTTTATGAGACGTTTAAAGGAAGAAGTGGCTGACTGTGTCATTACGAATCAACTTGTTTATGATGAGAAAACGAAAAAAACAAAGGAAAGAAGAATGAAAAAAAATGGAGATGGGGTACTTGGGAAGATGGAACAATTCTCTTTTGATGACTTTGATGGGGCTACTGACACTTTTCTATTCCTATATTGCACTTATAAGACATCGTTGTTACAACCATTATATCCATTATTCATGGAGAAGGTGATGTATGACGATAGCATATTATATGCAATTCCAATCCTGTTTGCTGATACTTTTGTGTGGTACGACTTATATCTATATAATTATCTGTCAGGAAGAGAGGGCCAAACTATGAGTGCGGATGTGCAAAGACATAATGTAGATAAACTCGTCAGGGTTTATCGCCGCGACATGGAATTTATCGAAAAACGAAGGAAGGGAGTTTCCGGAAGCAGGAATAGACAGATCAATCGTGTGATGGCATCTGACAGTTGTTACTTGGTTGATAAATTGGTGTATTTGCCTTATAAGCAATTTAAACAGACAATTATGGAATTGGGGCAATATTTCCATTTTGAAGAGAAAGAGTGGAGGCGCTCAAAGCAGGCCATTCGTTTTATGAAATATCCAATGTGGCTGTTTTATCTTACCGAAAGGCTACGACGTCTGAAGAATAAATGATTGTGTTTTCCGATGCTACTTTCTTTTATCATACCGGCTTACAATGCAGCAAAAACATTGCCTGCGTGTTTGGATAGTGTATTCGCTTCTGGTTTGGACAGTGATGATTTTGAGGTAATCATTGTAGACGATTGTTCTATTGATAATACTTGTGCTTTAGTTGAGCATTATGCGCAGAAGCATGCTAATTTGCAATTATTTCGCCAGCCTCAAAATCATCGTCAGGGAGCTGCACGTAATCGAGGTTTGAAGGAAGCTAAGGGAGATTATATCACATATATAGATGCAGATGATTTGGTGTTGGATGGATTCTCTAAAGCCTGGCAGGTGGCGATTGATACAAAGGCGGATATGATTTACGGCTTTATGGAAATTGAAAAACCTAACGGCGTACATATCCACAAACTATCAGCCGTTCCAAAATCGATTATGACTGGTAAAGAATTCGGTGATGCTTATTGTGCAGATGGCGTTTTCTATTATCCGCCTTCATATATTTATAAACGCTCGTTTATGGAGCGAATCAATACTCGATTTGTAGAAGAACGTCAACATGAAGATCGAGATTGGCTAGCCAGTGTATTGGTTCAAGCAGAGACGGTTGCAGTGTGTCCTTATACAACGTACCGCTACACACTAAACCCAAATTCAACATGCCATGCTCCTCGCTATTCCACCATTTTTGATCATGTGGCGAGTGGCATTCGGCACATTGATTTGGCAAAACAATTGCGAGCGGATTGCCCGAAACTGTCGGCTACCCTGTATGCCTTTGGAATGGAGGAGATACATCATTCTGTTCGACTTCGCAATCTTACAAAATATCCTTGGGTAGAGAATAGGTGTTTGTATGATGAGAATCATCTTATGCCGTTGATGAAGGATTTGAAACGGGTATGTAAGGATAACAAAGTACATAGCGAAGTGAAAATCGTTGCATATTGGCCTTTATTAACTAAAATAATGGTGTTGATTGCCAGCCCGCTGGCTCATCTTGTCAGAATTGTTAAACATTGATTCCCATGCAGAAACTCCTCTCCATTGTAATTCCCGTCTATAAAGTCGAGGACTACATCAAAAAGTGCCTTGATTCATTACTTGTACCTGCCGAACAATTGCAACTGTTAGACGTTGTTGTCGTCAACGATGGTACGCCCGACAATTCCGCAGTGATGGCCAAGGAATATGAAAAGAAATATCCTAGCGTTTTTCGCGTCATCGACCAGGAGAATCGTGGGCATGGCGGCGCGTGGAACCATGGTACGGAACTGGCTGTCGGCAAGTATCTGTTCTATCTCGATTCAGACGACTGGTTCGATACTGACCAATTCTCCAAATTGATTGCATATCTCGGCCATTGCGACACCGACATGGTTCTAATGGACAGAAAAAAATATTATGCTCAGGAAGACCGTTACGAGGATGTTGTGCTGATAAACATGGAACCCGATAAAGTGTATGATGCCAACGTGTACGATTGGCTCGGAAGCGGCAATGGCTCTAATATCACATACGCACACAACACGGTTTATCGCACGACGATGATGCAAAAGTATTTGCCTCTCTTCTGCGAACATGTGATGTACGATGACGTGTCGCTTCAGGTGATTCCCATTGCCATTGCCGAAAGTTTTGTCTACACCAAGCTGAATGTGTATCGTTATTACATCGGCAGGGTGGGGCAAAGTTTCGACCCGCAGGTTCGAGCAAAGCATGGCGACCATGTCACGACGGTGCTTAAATTTGTTCTCGCCTGGATGAAGCAGTATCGCGACGAAGTGCCGGAAAATACCACTCGTCGCGCCTGGTTTGATAATCTTTGGTGGGCATTCGGTTCTTGCCATTATGAAGAGTTGTCGTTGTTTCCTTACAATATGGCTCAACCGAGGCTCAAGGAATGGGACGCCTATATGTTGGAGGAGTTTCCCGACGTGAAAGTCTCGAAAACGGTAAGAGATTACCGCCAATTGCCGTTCCCTTTGTATTGGGTCAAGTTTAAGGTTGGGCGGCAAATCAGCAGAGTCAAAAAATTTATAAAGAGAAAAATGAAATGAAACCTTACGACTACCTTATTGTCGGCTCAGGTCTCTATGGAGCCACTTTCGCCTATTTTGCCAAACAAAAAAGCAAAAATTGCCTTGTTATAGACAAACGCCCTCATTTGGGTGGCAATGTGTATTGCGAAAGCGTTGAAGGCATCAACGTGCACAAGTATGGTGCGCACATTTTCCACACTTCCAACCATGAGGTTTGGGACTTCGTGAACGGCATCGTGCCTTTCAACCGATACACGAATTGCCCTGTGGCCAAATACAAAGGCAAACTCTACAACTTGCCTTTCAACATGAACACATTCTACCAGATGTGGGGAACGACCACGCCTGATGAGGCCAAAACCAAAATTGATGAGCAACGTGCCGAGGCGATGGCAGCCCTGAAAGGTCGCGAGCCAGCTAACCTTGAGGAACAGGCACTGAGCCTCGTTGGAAAAGACATCTACGAAGCTCTGATCAAAGGTTACACCGAGAAGCAGTGGGGCAGGCCATGTACAGAGCTTCCAGCCTTCATCATCAAGCGGCTGCCGGTAAGGTTGGTGTTCGACAACAACTATTTCAACGACACTTACCAAGGCATTCCCATTGGCGGTTATAACAAACTGATTGAGGGTTTGCTTGATGGGATTGAGACCCATACAAACTGCGATTTCTTCGCCCATCGTGCCGAATTGTCTGCATTGGCCGAAAAGATTGTGTATACAGGACAAATCGACGAATTCTACGACTTTCGCTTTGGCCACTTAGATTTTCGCACGGTTTCGTTTGAGCAGGAAACCAAAGATGTGGCCAATTGGCAGGGCAATGCTGTAGTGAATTATACGGAACGTGAAGTGCCATACACCCGTATCATCGAACACAAGCATTTCGAGATGTTCGGTCAGGCGGTATACGATTGCCCACGGACGGTGATTTCGCGCGAATACAGCACCGAATGGAAACCAGGGATGGAACCTTATTATCCTGTGAATGATGCCAAAAACAACGAATTGTACCAGAAATATAAAGCCTTGGCTGAACAAGAGAAGAATGTCATCTTTGGAGGACGTTTGGCCGAATACAAGTATTACGACATGGCACCTGTGATTGAGCAGGCGATGAAAATGAAAGACAACATCTGAAGATTATGTCAACAGCAATAGAATTCAACAATATCAGCAAGCAATACCGCTTGGGCTTGGTCTCTACCAAAACCCTCAGCCACGACCTCAACCGATGGTGGCAAACGGCCATACTGCACAAGGAAGACCCTTACCTAAAAATCGGTTCCGTGAACGACCGCTCCAAGGCCGCCGACAGTGAATATGTCTGGGCATTGAAGGACATCGACTTCAAGGTGGAGCAAGGCGATGTGGTAGGCATTATCGGGAAGAACGGTGCTGGAAAGAGCACGCTGCTGAAGCTTCTTTCTCGTGTTACAGGACCAACCACGGGAACCATCAAAGCCAAAGGTCGCATCGGCTCTTTGCTTGAGGTGGGCACGGGTTTCCATCCCGAGATGACTGGACGCGAGAACATTTATATGAACGGCGCCATCTTGGGCATGACCAAGGCCGAAATCACCCGTAAGTTAGATGAGATTGTTGATTTCTCTGGATGCGAACGCTATATTGATACTCCTGTAAAACGCTACAGCAGTGGCATGATGGTGCGTCTTGGCTTTGCTGTGGCCGCCCATCTTGACCCTGAAATCCTTGTGGTGGACGAGGTTTTGGCTGTTGGCGATGCCGAGTTCCAGAAGAAAGCCATTGGCAAGATGCAGGATGTGGCTCAGGGTGAAGGCAGGACGGTGTTGTTTGTGAGTCATAATATGGCTAGTGTCCGTGCTTTATGTACAAGTGGTATGTTATTAGAAAAAGGACAAATTGCTTTTGTTGGAAGTATTGGTGAAACCATTGACCGATACATCTTGAACAGCAATGGGTCAAATGAGGGAGATACATTAAATGGCATATTCCGGATTCGTAATCATGAGATTGAAATCACATCTGTTCGGGTCAATGGATCTAATTCTACTTTTTGCGAACTTGTTTTCCCTAATAAGACAATTGAATTGGATGTTGAAGGCTTCATACATGGTAGTCATTGTTTGGATTTAGAAACCACTTTTCACGATAAAAGCGGAGTTCTTTATGCTCGTCATGCAGATGGCTTGTTTACAGGTAATTATGAGCACTTTTCGGAAGAAAAATTTCATTTGCATCGCGTGATTCAGTTGCCGCAAGGCATTGCTAATGGAGAGTATTGTATTAATATAGATATTACGCATCCTCAGGTTCAGACATTTGCATATACAAGATTCCCAATTCGAATGTCTGTTTCGGGCAACTTTACAGCGAATGGTTTTTCCATCAATCAAGGGTTTTACGGTTTCCAATGTATAGAATGAGGTTGCAATATGGCAATGTTTAATAATAAAATATCGAGTTCTATAAATATTGTTATTTCCCTTACGCAATGATAAGTTAAACAAAAAGAGTAGGAAGCGATGTTCCGTAAAATAAAACGTTATATACGTGACCCTTATCATGAGATTGGGTACGATATGCTTTGGAAGCATCCTAATTGGATGTCGGATAAGTGGTATCTTAAGGCGTTATGGAAACGAACTTTTGGCTACGAGCTGGACTTGAAGCATCCTAAGACCTTCAATGAGAAGCTCCAGTGGCTGAAATTGTACGACAGGAGGCCTGAATATACGATTATGGTCGATAAATACCGGGCCAAGCAATGGGTGGCCGAGCGTGTTGGCGAAGAATACATTATTCCTACATTGGCCGTGTATCAATCTGTGGATGAGATTGATTTGGACAAGCTGCCCAACCAGTTTGTGCTGAAATGCAACCACGACAGCGGCAATGTGGTAATATGTAGGGATAAATCCACATTCGACCTTGAGGCTGCGAAGCAAAAGCTTGCAGCGGCTTTGAGGAAAGACTATTATTTGAAATGGAGAGAGTGGCCATATAAGAATGTTAAGCGCTGTGTGTTTGCAGAAGAGTATCTTAAAGGTTTTTCAGGAACAGAGGTGGCGGATTACAAGTTTTTCTGTTTTGACGGATCTGTAAAAGCCATGTTCGTTGCTACTGAAAGATTCTCAGATGAAGTTAAGTTTGATTTCTACGATTCGAGTTTTAATCATTTAGATATATGTCAGATACATCCTATGTCGGGAAGGACGATACAAAAACCAGCTGGATTTGAGGATATGAAGGATATTGCCTCTAGGTTGTCAAAAGGTTTTCCCCATATTAGAGTTGATATGTACGAGGTGGAAGGAAGGATATATTGTGGTGAAATCACACTCTATCATCATGCAGGATTTGAACCTTTCCATCCTAATCGATGGGATGCTGTTTTTGGTGATTGGATAGACTTGCCTTTAGATTGATTGTTATGGAAGCAAAAGAGAGTGGGTTAAATAAAGTGCTGGTTACAGGCGCGGCAGGTTTCATAGGCTCGCGTCTTGTTTTTGAGTTGGCGAAACGAGGCTACGATGTTGTTGGTGTTGACAATATCAACGATTACTATGATGTGCGGTTCAAATACGGTCGTTTGCGTGAATGTGGCATTATAGCTGATGTTGCAGATATGCCATGGAACAAGGGCTACAGAAGCTCACTGTTCCCCAATATTGAATTTGTGCGAATATCAATTGACGATAAGGAAGCGTTGGACAGCCTGTTTGGGCATAGCCACTTTGACATTGTGGTTAACCTCGCAGCACAGGCTGGTGTGCGTTACAGCATAACCAATCCCTATAGTTATTTGCAAAGCAATCTGGCGGGTTTCCTTAATATCCTTGAAGCATGTAGAAACACGAATGTCTCGAAACTTGTTTTTGCATCATCGTCGTCGGTGTATGGAATGAATGCCAAAGTGCCGTATTCGGAGGATGACAAGGTGGACGAGCCTGTTTCGTTATATGCTGCGACAAAGAAGTCGAATGAGCTGATGGCTCATTGTTATAGTAAACTGTATGGAATACAAACCATAGGCTTGCGATATTTCACCGTTTATGGTCCTTGGGGACGACCCGACATGTCTCCCATGCTATTTACCGATGCTTTGAGAACAGGGCAACCAATCAAGGTGTTCAATAATGGCAATATGCTTCGTGATTTCACTTATATCGATGACATAGTGGAAGGCACCCTTCGTGCAGTGGATTACTGTCTTGAGTTGGATAAAGAAGGCGCGGCATACCGAATTTATAATATTGGTTGCGGTCACCCCGTTCCATTGATGGAGTTTATTGAGGAATTGGAAGCGGCTTATGGAAAGAAAGCCGGAAAAGTGTTTTTGCCCATGCAACAAGGCGATGTGTATCAAACCTATGCCGATACCACTCGGTTGGAGCATGATATGGGCTATCGCCCCCACTGGTCACTTCATGATGGCGTTGCCGAGTTTATGAAATGGTATAAGAGCGATAAGAATCCCTTGCGTTGACAACTTTGAATGGCCAATAAATTTGTCGTATATACTGTAATTACAGGTTGTTTTGACTCTGTCAGACAGCCGGAGGTGATAGATCCTCGTTTCGATTATATTTTGTTTACGGATTCAGTAACAAATCCTAGGATAGGAGCATGGACTGTTCGGAAGATTGAATATGATTGTAAAGATTCTCGGAAAAAATCGCGTTTCCCGAAAATACATCCTGAAGTGTTGTTGTCAGAGTATGATGCTTCGTTATATATTGACGGGAACATTTGCATCACTTCCCAGTTTGTATATGACCGCTGTGTTGCTTTGGCAACCGAAGGAGTGGATTGGGCCGGAATTAAACACAAAAGAGATTGTGTGTATGATGAGATGAATGCCATCATCGGTTTGGGTTGGGTGCATGATTACGAGGTACTGGATTGGTATCGGTTTTTGCGTAGTGAAAAGTATCCCGACCATAATGGCTTGTTCGAAAACAATATAATTTTCCGTCGGCATTCACAAGTAGTAAAGCAAATTGATGACAATTGGTGGTGGACACTTGAAGAGCAACAGGTTAAAAGAGACCAATTTTCGTTGATGTATGCAATATGGAAATTGCCAGAAGTAAAAACAGCCTATTTCCTTTCAGAAGATGAGAATGCGTGGAATAATTCTGGACATTTTGATTGCGAGTCGCATAATCCTCATAAAAGGATTCTTAAGAAAACTCTATGGGAAAAGTTACGAGACCGTTATGTTCGTATGTTTTATTGTGATGGTGGATGGGAAGTTTTTTATACCCATTGGTTTGACAAGTTGTTGAAGTTCCCTTTCCCACATCTGGCTATGCATCTTTGGACGGCTTGGATTGCAGTGCGAGACGATTTCGGATTCCTGTTGAAAAAAACGGTGAACAAAATAAAACGAAATAATTGAAATAATTTTATGAAACTTTTAATAATAGGTGGCGGTGCGATTGCAGATGGCAATCATATACCTTCTGCAAAAAAAATACTAGATATCGCTGATATTTATTTAGCAGAGCCAAGTATGCAACAAGCAGAAAAGCTCAGAACCAAACATGGGCTGAAAAATGTGGTTAGTGATTACCATGAAGTCTTGACTTTAGTGGACGCTTGCGTCATTTGTACACCACCACATGTCCGCAATAGCATCCTTAAGGACTGTCTTGCAGCCCATAAGCATGTGCTTTGCGAGAAACCACTCTCGCCATCGTCAGTTGAGACGAAGCAGATCCTGAAATCAGGTCCAAATGACCTTGTTATTGGGATGTGTCACAGCTACCGTTTCTTCCCAAGCAGACGGAAGATACGTCAGATGATAAAGGATGGTTTCTTCGGAAAACAAGTCACCATAAGCATCAATGAAGGCTTGGCCTCAAATTGGCCTACAGTGTCGGGGTATTGCTTCCGCAAGGAATTAGTGCCTGGCGGTGCACTTTACGACAATGGCATTCATTCTTTGGATTTTTTGCTTTGGTGTCTGGGTCAGCCTGATAAGATAAAATATGAAGACGATGCAATGGGTGGCTTAGAAAGTAATCTTACTATCGATATGAGTTTTGGTGAGGCCAAGGCATTTTACAAGTTGAGTCGTACGAGGGAGCTTTCCAATACCATTACTATTGAAGGCAATGGGCATAAAGCCCTCCTTGGAGTCTTCGATTCAAGAAAGATGATGCTTGATGGCAAGGAATTGGTGCTTGAAGGTGATGGCACATCGCAATTGGGCAATTTCCTTGGTGCAATAGAAGGGAAAGAAAAGTTGGTGTGTCCAGTGGAGGACGGATTGGCGGTCATTGAAATGTTGGAGCGGTGTTATGCGCAGAAAAAGCAGCAAGACTACGAAAAACGTCCTCTTGGCGGTTTTGAAGGGAAGACGGTGTTTATTACAGGCGGCACTGGCTTTATTGGCAGTCACTTGGTTGAACAACTGGTTCTCCATGAAGGAGCAAAGGTAAAGGTGTTGGTACACAAATGGGGTAAGGCTGCATATGTCAGCCGTTTTGATGTTGACTTCATCCAAGCTGATATTCTTGATGCGGAAGCCATGGCAAAGGCAATGGAAGGATGTGACTTTGTTTTCCATTTGGCTATCGTAGGTGGAGCCGAGACCAATGTCAAGGCCACGGAATCGATTCTTGCCGCTGCAAAGAAAACAGGCATTAAGCACGTTGTTCAGATGAGCAGTGTCGTAGTTCATGGCGAGACAGTTCCACCAGATTTGACTGCCGATTCTCCGTTGATTCCGTATGACGACTCGTATGCGCAAAGCAAGTTGCAGTCTGAGAAACGCTTTTGGGAACTCTTAGATGAGTATGGTTTACATGGTTCGATAGTTCGCCCGACTTACGTTTGGGGACCTTATTCCATGTGGTACACTATTTATATCATGGAGTTGATGCGAAAAGGAGAGTTTAGCTGGGTCGATAAAGGAAATGGCATCTGCAATGCGGTGTATGTGGGCAATGTCGTTGACTTATGTTTGCTTTGTTGCACCAATCCTAAAGCAGATGGACAGGCATTTATCGCTACTGATGGTGAGCAGAAGACATGGCGTGAGTTTTATGGGCATTATTTGAATGTGATAGGGAAAAAGCCAGAGGATTATCCTTCGGTGCCACTCAAGGATGGTGCTTTCAGGAAGATGCGTTTGAATATCAAGAATGCCTTGTGGAAACGTATGGTTGTGTTGATGGACAAATACGAAGCTAAGCGTTCCACTTCGCCTCGATTGGCCTTGTGGCTATATAAAGCTCCTCGAAAAGTGCTTCGTCTGATCCGTAAGGTGGTAATGCAAAACCTCCCGGAGAAAAACGCGACCGAAATGGCCATATATAGTCAATCTGCCCCAATCAATGTCCAGAAAAATAATGAAGTTCTTGGTTTCCAGCCCCGCTATTCAGTGGAAAAGGGGATGGAAATTACTTGTGAATGGCTGAAATGGAGCGATTTGAATAATAATAAAGGTTAATGCCATGTCTTTAAGATTGTCTATTATTATTCCGTTTTATAATGTAGAGCAATATATTGCCGAATGCTTGGAAAGCGTGTATCAGCAAGATATTCCGTTGGACGAGTATGAAGTGATTTGTGTGGATGACTGTTCACCAGATAACTCTTTGAAAATAGTCGAAGACTATGCCAAGAAATATGCCAACTTGGTTCTGGTCCGAAACCAACAGAATCGCAAATTGGGTGGTGCCAGAAATGCAGGAATTGATGTGGCAAAAGGTAGGTATGTCTGGTTCGTTGATTCTGATGATTTCATAGAAAGGAATGTCATAGGGAATCTGCTTTCTATTGCAGAAAGTAAAGATTTGGACGTCTTGCATTTTAACTACACCGAATTTCCGAATGCGAATATGCCCCCAAGGCGTCCTAAAGAAACCGCTGTGATGAATGGCCCAGAGCTGTTTTTTGACCAAGGCTTTAAATGGCATCACGATTTGGTTACCGCTTGGCGGAAATTGTACAAACTGCATTTTTTGTTAGAGAATAGCATTAGATTTGCCGAGCATATAATGTTTGAGGACAATGATTATGCCATTGAGGTTTTTGCCAATGCGCAACGCGTAAAGCATATCGATGTTATTGCATATCGATACAGAAATAATCCCGATTCGATTACGCATGTCAATTATACTTCTGCGCATGTCTTCTATTGGCTTGATTTGTGCCATCGGTTGTGCCGTTTAAATGAAACGCTGATGCGAAAACAAAAGGATTTGCGTTTCAAGCCCGTTATAGACGCCTTTATCCGCTTTCATATTAGTAATGTGCTTATAGTGTATGAGAAGATGGATGCTACTCAACAAAAGGAGGCCCGTCGGATTATATGCAGAGAAATGAATGCTGAGTTAAAGCCATATACGTCGAAACAAACCTATTATAAAATGAAATTTGGTGTTATATGAATCCAATCAATGTCATTTGTGCATCGGATGATAAATATGTTCCTTATTGCGGAGTGATGTTAACCTCTCTTTTTGAAAACAACAAGGAGAGGAAGATTGATGTGTATATTATGATAGACAAACCGTTGTCAGGCCAAAGCACATCCAGATTAAATCAACTTCAGGAAAAATATGATCAGGGCATCCATTATTGTGTGGTGGATAGCTCTTTCTTTGAAAAGTACCCTATCAAGGGGGCTGGGATGGACCATTTGTCAATCGTAACCTACTATCGTCTCTATGCTGCTGATTTGTTGCCTCAAGAAGTGGATAAGGTTTTGTATTTGGATTGCGATATTATTGTGGATGGCCCGATTGGTGAGTTGTTCGATATGGATTGGAATGATGTGGCGATAGGAGCGGTTCCAGACATGTGCTCGGAATGGCAAGAGTTTTATGACAGGTTACAATACGATAGGTCATTGGGGTATTTTAATGCAGGTGCAGTCTTGATGAATCTTGATTATTGGAGGAAGCATGATGTCGCAAAGCAGTGTTTTGATTATTTGTCCAATAATTACGATAAGACGGAAAACAATGACCAAGATGTATTGAATGTGGTTTTGAGGAACCTTAAACGGAGGTTGCCGGTTACTTACAATTACCAAATCCAAATGAGGATGCCATATTTTTATAATACGTTCTCAAAAGAACTGCAAGAAGAGATTCTCAAAGAGAAAACGCCAAAAATTATTCATTATGCAGCAGAATTGAAGCCGTGGATGGCATACTATTATGCTTTTCCGTTCAATAAAGTATGGCATAAATACAAGAAGAAGTCGCCTTGGCGTTGGATGTGTGACCAGTTGCCCAAGACTCGCAAATTTGTTGCGATAATAAAACGATATGTTTTATGGCCTTTAGGTATAAAACTTAAAAAGCCTCAGCTTGTGGAGTAGCAGATATGAATATACTACTTGTCACATTGTTTTCTTTAGAGCGTAACACCTCTGTTGCTATTAGTAATATTAATATTACAAAAGGTCTTTTGGCATTAGGGCATAAGCTCACCTGGGTGATGCCTCATTGGGCGCAGTGCGAAACGGTGTTTGATGCTTCTGAGGTTCGTGTTGTCCGTATTCCTGGCCAAGACCAGCCTCGTGATGTAGGGATGATTCGCAATAGAATTCGTTCGCATTTCGGTATGCTTGATTTCACGCGCTCTTATTTACAGCAAGTACGAAACACCCATGTTCCAGATGAGTATTACGATGTGGTCATTTCTACCTCTGACCCCAAGACATCTCATGTGTTTACAAAACGTCTTTTACGCCATATTCGCTATGGTCGATGGATTCAACATTGGGGTGATCCGCTGTTGGATGACATCACGCGTAATTTTTGGTGGCCACGATGGTGTGTCAAGTGTTATGAGTGGAATATCCTAAGAAAGGCGGAGAAAGTGGTCTATGTTACGCCTTTTACGTGCGACGCCCAAAGAAAAGCGTATCCAAAGATGGCAAACAAATTTGCCTTTATCCCTCTTCCCGCTGATATGTGTAGCACCCACACCGTGCCGCATCCTGATCAACTGCGCGTGGCATATTTGGGCGACTATAATCCTGCTTTTCGCAATCTTAACCCCCTATATAAGGCATGTGCAGGTGTGGATTCCGTCTATCTTACCATAGCCGGTCATGGCCCACAATACAATACACTTTCTAACGTAAAAGTCTTGTCCCGGATTCCACAGGAACAAGCGTTGAAGATTGAAAATGATGCTGATGTAATCTTTTGTGTGTGTAATAAACGAGGTACACAAATACCAGGCAAAATAATGTATAAGGCTTCTTCGGATAAACATATCTTGATTGCGGTAGAGCGTGAGTTGCATGATGAAATGTGCCGATTCTTTGAATCGTTTGGACGTTTTTTGGTCTGTGACAATACCCCCGAGTCCATCTCAACCGCTTTGCAATCGCTTCGTCATCATCCGCATGATTATGTTACTCCTGATTGTTTGTTGCCTATCAATGTTGTAAAAGAATTGCTCCAATGAAGACCGTCCTTTTAGTTTTTGGAACGCGGCCAGAGGCCATCAAGATGGCGCCGCTCGTGAAAACCCTGCAATCTCGTCCAGATGCTTTTCGGACTATCGTTGCGGTGACAGGTCAACACCGTCAAATGCTGGACCAAGTGCTGCATATTTTTGATATCACGCCTGATTATGATTTGGATATCATGCAGGCCAATCAGGATCTCTATGATGTGACTTCACGCGTTCTTGTCGGCATGCGTGATGTTGTTCGTGATGTGAAACCTGATGTTGTTCTCGTCCATGGCGATACCACTACGTCGACTGCTGCCGCTCTTGCGGCGTTCTACCAGCAAGTCCCCGTTGGCCATGTTGAGGCGGGACTGCGAACCAATAATATCTATAGCCCATGGCCGGAGGAGATGAACCGTCAACTGACGGGACGCATCGCTACGTATCATTTTGCGCCTACGCCATTGTCGAAGTCCAACCTGTTGCGTGAAAACGTGGCAGAGTCGCGTATTCTCGTCACAGGCAACACGGTCATTGACGCCCTCTACATGGTCTTGGACAAGATCAAAAATGATGCTGTTTTGGAGGCACAGCTGCGAGAGATACTTGTGAATGCCGGATACGACACGAGCCGATTGCAGTCGGATCGCCGTCTGGTACTCATCACAGGCCATCGTCGCGAGAACTTTGGTGATGGTTTTATCAGCATGTGTACTGCGATTCGTGATTTGGCTGCCAAATATCCCAATGTGGATTTTGTGTATCCCATGCATCTCAATCCCAACGTCCGCAAACCTATTCACAAAGTGTTTGGTGAAGATTTAGGTGCCTATCCTAACCTGTTCTTCATCGAACCGTTGGAGTATTTGAGTTTTGTGTATCTGATGGAACAAAGCAGCATCGTGCTCACCGATTCGGGAGGAATCCAAGAAGAGGCCCCAGGCCTTGGCAAACCTGTTCTTGTCATGCGCAACACAACCGAACGTCCCGAAGCACTTGAGTCGGGTACGGTTCATCTTGTTGGCACCGATTACAATCGTATCACAGCAGAGGTCAGCACCCTGTTGGATGCCCCCATTGCCTATCAACGTATGTCACAGGCGGTTAATCCTTATGGTGACGGCCAGGCATGTGAAAGAATTGCTGGTTTTCTTGAGAAGCTATAATCGGAATGAAACTCTCCATTGTCACCATCAATTGGAATAACGCTGAAGGGCTTGAGAAGACCCTGCAAAGCGTTGCCTCCCAAACTTATAAGGAGTTTGAATACATCATTATTGACGGAGCCTCGACGGATGACAGCGTTGAAGTGATCAAGAAATACGAACAGCAATTTGCCCATTTGAAATGGCTGTCGGAACCCGATGCTGGCATATACAATGCCATGAACAAAGGCATCCGTATGGCTACAGGCGACTACATCCAGATTCTCAATTCTGCCGATGCCTTGGCCTCGGATGTGGTGACGGAAAAGATGTTGGTGGCTTTGGAGGAAAAGGGAAAGCCTTCCATTTTGTATGGCAATATGATAAAATGCTTCCCCGATGGGCGCAAGATGGTCGATAAGTGCTTTGCGGGGCAAGAAATCTCCATGTTGGGCATGTATACTGGCACCTTGAACCACGACCCCGCCTATATTCGCCGCAACTTGTTTGAGCGATACGGCTATTATGACGAGTCGTTGAAAATTGTTTCAGACTGGAAATGGTATCTGCAAGCCATCATCCTTGGTGGTGAGAAACCGCAATATGTCGACATAGACGTGACCTTATTTGATATGACAGGCATCAGCGAGACCAACAAGGCGTTGGACAAGGCTGAACGCCAGCAGGTTCTGACGCAGCTGTTTCCTAAAGCTGTTCTTGCCGATTATGAACGCTATGCGTTTCCTATCGATCAAATCAAACGGCTGAAAAGGCATCCTTTGGCCTACAAGTTGGTCTGGTTTTTGGAACGTTGCCTGTTCAAGGTGGAAAAGCAGAAACGAAAAAAAGCATCGGTTTCAAAGTACGAATGAAATTCTCTGTCATCATACCGCTCTATAACAAAGCGCCTTACGTAACGAAAGCCATTGGAAGCGTGCTGGCGCAGACCTTCGCCGACTACGAGCTTATCATCGTTGATGATGGCAGCAAGGACAACTCTGTCCAGATCGCCGAAAAAGTCATTGAAGGCCACGACAATTGCTGCCTAATCCGCCAGGAAAACGCAGGCGTATCGGTGGCCAGAAATAATGGCGTCGCTCTTTCGCAAGGCGAATATCTCTGTTTCCTCGATGCTGACGACTGGTGGGCACCGACTTTCTTGGAGGAAATGTCCAATTTGATTGCCGAGTTCCCTGAGGCTGGCATTTATGGGACGGCCTACACCATTGTGAACGAAACCAAACGCAAGACGCGTGTCTCGCCTATTGGAGTGGAGCCGGGTTTCGAGAAAGGCTACATCAACTATTGCCAAGTCTATGCCAAGACCTTGGCCATGCCATTGTGGACGGGGGCGGTTTGCATTCTTCGGCCTGTGTTTGATGAGATGGGCGGCTTCCCGAAGGGCATCAAATTGGGTGAGGATTTTTTGCTGTGGATTCATATCGCATTGAAATACAAAGTGGCTTTCTTGAATAAGCCTTTGGCATTTTACAACCAGGATGTGGAGGCGGAAAATAGAGCCAGACATCATCTACATCCTCCTAAAAATCATATGCTGTGGCATCTTGATGATTTGCAAGTATTTGAGCGAGAGAATATGGATTATAAAGTATTGGTGGATAGGCTACGTGTGTTTTCGCTTCAGTACTATCTTTTAGACAAGCGATACGAAAAAGATGCTCGTGCTGAGTTGGCCAAAGTAGAATGGAAACAGCAGTCAAGAAGTGCCTTTTTGTTGTGTCATTCCCCTTTTTGGGCTTTAAAGATTAGAGAAAAAATCTATAAGATGTTGTCCGCAATTAAAAGTGTTTTCACATGAGCAAGGAGTCTTCATTTAGCTATTCAATCGTTATTCGCACATTGGGTAATACGGGAGATAAGTACCGTAAAATGCTGGATGCTATAATAAATCAAACTATACAACCAGTTGAAATAATAGTTGTAATCCCATTCGGATACACAATTGATCACACAATTGGGAGTGAAAGAGTGTGTTTTTCCCAAAAAGGGATGGTTAGCCAACGGGTTGTTGGAATAGAAGAGGCTTGCGGTGACTATCTGTTGGTTTTAGATGACGACTTGGATTTTCCTCCAGACTTTGTGGAAAAACTATATCATCATATAATTCAAAACAACAGTGATTGTGTATTGGCTTTTGGTAGTGGAAAAAATGAAGCACAAATCAGCGGGAAAAGATCATTTTCATTTTCGCGTTTCGCAATGCGAATGCGTGGTGCGTTTACCGGACAGTATTTTTATAGTCGGAGGAAATCTGATTATTTTGACACCATTACACGGACTGCAGGACATAGAATGTACGTTAACCACAGGGAAAAACCATGTCAAACAGGTTGCTTCCAGTGTTTCTTTATTAAGAAAAACAAGGCGAAGGGAGTGCATTTTGAAAAAGAACAATGGTTGGAACAAGGTACTTTGTCACAATATGCGGCTTATGACGATGCAGTGTTTTTTTACAAATTGTTCTTGTCAGGAGGCATGATATCATATACAACTGAAACCGAGTATAAGCATTTGGATGCAGGTGTGGGAAGAATCGCAAAAAACAGACTCGAGGCTAAACGCACCCGTTTGTATGCTATAGCGCGTAATCGCACGATTTTTTGGAATCATTTCATCGTTACGAGTCGTCCAGGGTTGTTGACTTGGATAGCAGGTGTTTATGGCTTGGGTAATTATGCTCTTTATAGTATAATAATAAACCTTTTGCCTCGAAATTGGCCTGCTATATCAGCTTTGGTACAGGGTTATAGAGACGCATACAGATTCTTAAGAACAAACAAATGATCCCCAAAATAATCCATTACTGTTGGTTTGGCTCTGGCGAGATGCCTGAGTTGGCGCAGACATGCATCGCCTCGTGGCATAATTATATGCCCGATTGGGAGTATAAACTATGGAACGAGGATAACTTCGACATCAACCAAATTGCCTATACTAGAGAGTCTTACGCAGCCAAGAAGTTTGCCTTCGTGAGTGATTATGTCCGCCTTTGGGCGCTGTGCAACGAAGGCGGTGTTTATCTGGATACAGATGTCGAGGTTTTCAAGCCATTCGATGATTTGCTTTCATACGGTGCTTTTGCAGGTTTCGAAGGAAGCAAACGTGTCCCAATCGGCACCTGCGTGATGGCAAGTGAGGCAAACGGAATTTGGGTGAAAGAGATGTTTGATGCCTATCAGAACCGCAGTTTCATAGATTCAGACGGTTCTTTCGACATGACTACCAACGTCCAGTTCATGACGGCTATTATGAGTCGTAATGGTTTTGTCCAAGATGGTCGGGAGCAAGATTACAAGGATTTACATGTTTTTCCAGTGGATTATTTTTCGCCACGGCACACCACAGGCGAGTATATAAGAACCGACAATACCTATTGCGAACATCTGGGCTTGGGCTCGTGGGTCGAAACTGGAGGTGGCTGGAAGGCGAGGGTAGGAAGAATTCTTGGCCAAAAAAACATGACCCGATTAATCAAACTGAAGCGCAAGTTGTTCGGATAATTGAAATAATGCCTATTGTTGTGGACTAAAACAATGTAATTGATGTTAACCTATTTCCCAAAATATTTTTCTTCAAGAGCCATTTATTGTTATATCATCACACTGGCTTTGGTGAGCGTGATTTTTATCAATTTTGCCATGCCTTTCCAGTTCATGTTGTTTGGCTTTGTGGCTGTAATCGTTTTTTTTGTGTATGGTAATCGTCTTACCATGGATTGGCAGCGGTATAGTTCAGAGACTTTCACGAAGAGGCTGTTTGTTACCGCATTGGTGATTAGATTGGTATATGTGATTTTTATTTATTTTTATTATATTGATATGACAGGGCAACCTCATGCATATCACCCTGGAGATGAATTGCTTTATACATATGTGGGGACGTTGTGGAAAGATTCTGGCTTTGTTGAGATGGGAAGGCTCCTAAAAGATTATAAAATTGGTTTATCAGATTCTGGCTATTGTTGGTGGTTGGCTTTTGAGAATTTGTTATTAGGAAAGCATGTGCTTCCTCCACGAATATTCAAGTGTTTTATTGATGCCTTTTCGTGTGTTTTAATGTACAATTTGGCCAAACGTAATTTTGGCGAAGAAGTAGGCAGGATGACAGCTGTTTTCTGTATGTTGATGCCCAATATGTGGTATTATTGCGGAGTTACCTTGAAAGAGACTGAAATGGCCTTCTTGACCATTCTCTTTGCGGAAAGGGCAGACTTGGTGCTACGGTCTCCCAAAATTAAGGTGGCTGGTGTGATCATACCCGCTCTATGCATTTTGGCTATGTTTACATTCCGTACCGCATTGGCCGCTGTGATGTTTGCTGCCTTGGCTGCGGGATTGATTTTTACCACTTCAAAACAACTGCAAGTGTGGAAAAAGATTATGTATACTTCAGTCTTTGCGGTTTGGATGGCAGCTACAGTAGGAGTTGAAATTGTGCAAGAAACCCAACAATTGTGGGAAGGAAGGGCAACGAACCAAGAGCAAGGTATGGAATGGCGTGCGAATCGAGCAGGGGGTAACCAATTCGCTAAGTATGCTTCGGCCACATTGTTTGCCCCAGCAATCTTTACCATGCCGTTTTCGTCGATGGTTGCCATTCCTAATCAAGAAAACCAGATGATGCTGAATGGTGCGAATTTCATCAAGAATGTCCTTTCGGGTTTTGTCATCTTTGCCTTGTTTTCATTGCTGCTGAGTGGGGAATGGCGAAAACATGTGTTGCCCATAGCCATGATGTGTGGCTATTTGGTGGTTTTGGTGTTTAGTAATTTTGCCCACTCTGAGCGGTTCCACTTCCCTATACTGGCTTTGGAATTGATGTTCGCGGCGTATGGGGTCACTCTGATGAAAAACAAGCACAAGCGTTGGTATATGATTTGGCTGGCAGTGGTTTGTGCGATTGTGGTTGGTTGGGCTTGGTTTAAACTTGCAGGAAGAGGTTGGGCGTGATGAAAGTACTCGTAGTGGCATCATACAATAAAGGTCGCTTCGCGCCTTTTATCATCGAGCAAGCGGAAGCCCTAAAGAAACAGGGCTGTCAGGTCGAGTTTTTTGGCTTGCATGGCAAAGGATTATGGGGGTATGTGAAGAATCTGCCAGCATTAAGGCATCAGATGAAATCGTTTTGCCCTGATGTCATCCATGCCCATTATGGCCTCTCGGGCCTTTTTGCCAATATGCAAAGACGGATTCCAGTAGTGACCACCTATCATGGTTCCGACATTAACGACAAAAGCGTGCTTCGTTTCTCCAGGATGGCCATCTGCCTTTCGGCTTGGAATGTCTTTGTTTCCACCAAAACATTGGAGATTGCAAAGCCAAAGAAAAAATACTCACTTATTCCCTGTGGCATAGACCTTTCCGACTTGCAACTGACTGAAAAATCAGCAGCGCGGCAAAAGATGAATCTGTCTGCCGAAAAAAAATACGTCCTCTTTGCAGGGGCTTTTGACAACAAGGTCAAAAATGCGCCATTGGCCAAAGAGGCTGTTTCGCTTTTTCGTGATAATAATGTTGAGCTATTAGAACTGAAAGGGTATTCACGTGACGAAGTGACCCTTTTGATGTGCGCTGCCGATGCCTTTCTGATGACCTCGTTCACGGAGGGTTCACCGCAGGTGGTCAAGGAAGCTTTGGCCTGTGGCTGCCCTATTGTGAGCGTGGATGTAGGCGATGTGAAGGAAAGGACGCAAGGCGTAGAAGGATGCTATGTGGCAAAGACGCGCGAGCCTCAGGAACTGGCTGAATTGCTTCGGAATGCGATGACGTTTGAAAGAAAGACCAAAGGCAGGGAAAGAATTCTTGCTGATGGATTGGACAATTGTCAGGTAGCAGCCAAATTGACAGATATTTACCAGATAATCCAAAAATCATGAAAGCATATCTTGAACTGAAAAAACAACCAGTTCCCAACTATGAGGCCAACGGCTTGTGGAAAACCATGCGTCTGTCGGCTAAGGAACATGGATATAAGTCGGCTTTGGTGTTCGGCTTTGTGCGCTGGAAAGACCACATGCTCAATGTGTGGGCGCAGACTTTTCCCTGGAACAAGGCCCGCATCAAGATGCAGCGTTGGAGAGGCGTTAAGATTGGCAAGAACGTGCATGTGGGCACCTATGTCAATTTGGACTTGCCTTATCCTTATTTCATTACCGTCGAGGATGGTGTGTCGCTGGCGGGTAGCATCACGATCTTGACGCATAACAAGCCATTGGGGTACCATCGCAATTGCAGTGAATCCTATATCGCGCCTGTCACCGTCCATAAAAATGCTTGGGTGGCGGTTAATGTGACGATTCTTCCTGGCGTGGAGATAGGAGAGGGCGCCATTGTGGCGTCCAATAGCTTGGTGAACAAGGATGTCCCACCATTGACTTTTTGCGGTGGCATTCCAGCCAAGGTGATTAAGGATTTGTCGGACAAGTTGAAAGACAATTATACGCCTGAGGAGTTTGAAAGAATACTCGCCGAGAGAAAAGAAAAATACGGAATCTGAATGATTATTCTCATCCAACTGAGCCATCCTGCTCATTTTCACCTTTATAAGAATGTGGCCAAAAACCTGATGGCTGACGGCCACAAAGTCTTTATCCTCATCAAGACCAAGGATATACTTGAAGACTTGCTCAAGCAGTCGGGGTTGCCCTATCACAATATCCTGAAGGAAGCCCATCGCAAGAGCAAACTAGGCATCTTGTGGGATATGTTGGTGCGAGACTGGAGAATGCTGCGTTTTGTAAAGAATAACAAAATCGACTTGTTGACAGGCTCTACAGTAGAAGTGGCCCAGGTGGGCTGGCTGACGAGGAAATATCGCGTGAACACGGGGGAGGATGACATGCGGATTGTACCTCTTTTCCAAAAGATGGCAGGGCCTTTTATCCAAACCATTCTGTCTCCTGTGTCGTGCGACAATTGGAAGCTTGAACCGAAATCCATCAAATACAACGGTTATCATAAATTAGCTTATCTTCATCCAAATCAATTTCAGCCAGATAGGACTGTCGTTGAACGGTATTTCTCGATGGATAAACCTTATTTTGTTTTGCGTTTCGCCAAACTGAAAGCCTATCACGATATTGAATCGGATGCCCATGGGATCAATACGGAGATAGCGCAGCATCTTATCGACGTGCTGCTGCCGCATGGAAACGTCTATATCACTTCGGAACGTGAATTGGAACCGCAATTTGAGAAGTACCGCTTGATTATCAATCCCTTGGATATTCATCATGTTTTGGCTTTTGCTAAGCTTTATGTAGGCGACAGCCAAAGTATGGCGGTGGAAGCGGCCATGTTGGGCACACCAAGTTTGCGATTTAACGACTTTGCAGGAAAAATTGGCGTACTCGAAGAGTTGGAACATAAGTATGAACTTACCTTCGCCATTTCGCCATCCGAGCCCCAAAAGCTTTACGATAAGGTGGCGGAATTGCTGTCCATGCCAGATTTACATGAGACCTTCCAACAACGTCGACAGAAAATGCTCTCTGAAAAAGTCGATGTGACAGCGTTTTTTACCTGGTTCATCGAGGATTATCCGGAAAGCCGCAAGATAATGAAAGAGAATCCGAACTATCAGCTACGGTTTAGATAGTTTTCTGCTCTGTTTGTTAAACCAATTATGTAAGATAGTGCTATTATGTCAAAAACGGCTTTAATCACAGGCATTACGGGTCAGGATGGCTCGTTTTTGGCCGAGTTCCTTCTAGAGAAAGGCTATGAGGTGCACGGCATTATCCGTCGCTCCTCATCGTTCAACACAGGACGTATCGAACACCTATACCTTGATGAATGGGTGCGCGACATGAAAAACAAACGCCTGCTCACCTTGCATTATGGCGATATGACCGACTCGTCGTCGCTGGTGCGCATCATCCAAAAGATACAGCCCGACGAAATCTATAATCTGGCTGCTCAAAGCCATGTCAAGGTGTCGTTCGACTGCCCCGAGTACACCGCCGAAGCCGACGCCGTCGGCACGCTGCGTCTGCTCGAAGCCGTACGCATCCTCGGCCTGGAGAAGAAATGCAGGATATACCAAGCCTCTACGTCGGAGCTCTTCGGCCTCGTGCAAGAGGTGCCGCAAAAGGAAACTACACCCTTCTATCCGCGTTCGCCCTACGGCGTGGCCAAGCAGTACGGCTTCTGGATCGTGAAGAACTATCGTGAAAGTTATGGCATGTTCGCCGTAAACGGTATCCTCTTTAACCACGAGAGCGAGCGACGAGGCGAGACTTTTGTCACGCGCAAGATTACTTTGGCGGCAGCACGCATCAAACAGGGCTATCAGGACAAGCTCTATCTCGGCAACCTCAACTCGCTTCGCGATTGGGGCTACGCCAAGGACTATGTGGAGTGCATGTGGCTCATCATGCAACAGGAAAAACCAGAGGACTTTGTCATCGCCACGGGAGAATACCATACGGTCCGTGAGTTTTGTACATTGGCTTTCAAACACGTTGGCATCACCCTTCGCTGGGAAGGCGAAGGCGTCAATGAGAAAGGCGTAGATGTCGCTACGGGCAAGTCGCTCGTTGAAGTTGACCCACGTTTCTTCCGCCCAGCCGAAGTGGACCAGTTGCTGGGTGACCCCACGAAGGCGAAGACGCTTCTTGGCTGGAATCCACGTAAGACCTCTTTTGAAAACCTTGTCAAGATCATGGTTGAGCATGACTTGCGCTTTGTCAAGAAACTTTACCTTAAAGCACATCTGGAAGAGTGAAATGAACAAAGATAGTAAGATATATGTGGCTGGCCATCGTGGGATGGTGGGAAGTGCCATCGTGCGCGAATTGCAACGACAAGGCTATGTCACTATCGTTACCCGCACCCATGAGGAACTCGACCTCTGTCGGCAGGAACAAGTTGAAGCTTTTTTCGCCGCTGAGCAACCAGAATACGTGTTTCTTGCAGCAGCGAAAGTAGGGGGTATCGTTGCCAACCAAAACGCCCTCGCCGACTTCATGTACGACAACATGATTCTTGAGATGAATGTCATCCATTCGGCTTGGAAAAACGGCTGTAAGAAGTTAGAGTTCCTCGGCTCGTCGTGCATCTATCCTCGCATGGCGCCACAACCCATGGCAGAGAGCTGCTTGCTCACTGGCGCACTGGAGAAGACCAACGAAGCCTATGCCTTAGCGAAAATCAGCGGGCTGAAATATTGTGAGTTCCTTAACCGACAATATGGCACCGACTACATCAGTGTGATGCCCACCAACCTCTATGGACCCAATGACAATTACCACCCCGAACACAGTCATGTGTTGCCCGCTTTGATTCGTCGCTTCCACGAGGCAAAAATCAATGGACTGAAAGAGGTGACCTGTTGGGGCGACGGCTCGCCGTTGCGCGAGTTCCTCTATGTTGACGATTTGGCCAATCTTTGCGTGTTCCTGATGAACCACTATTCAGGCAATGAGACGGTCAATGCAGGCACGGGCAAAGAATTGACTATCAAGGCGCTCACGGAGCTGGTCGCCAAGGTTGTTGGATATCAAGGCGTAATCAGATGGGATGCCACACGGCCCAATGGAACGCCCCGCAAGTTGCTGGATGTGAGCAAGGCAAAGGCACTTGGATGGACCTATAAGACCGAACTTGAAGATGGCATCCGCTTAGCCTATGATGACTTTTTGAATAACCCGATGCGTGCCGAACGATGAGCAAGAAAGTTTTTGTTTCAGGATGCTATGACTTGTTGCATAGCGGCCATGTGGAGTTCTTCCGGCAGGCCGCGCAGTATGGCGACCTTTATGTGGGCATCGGCTCTGATGAGACCATCCTACACTACAAGCATCATAAGACCCTATATCCGGAAAAAGAGCGTCTTTTCATGGTGAAGGCCATCCGTTATGTCAAGGATGCCTTCATCAATGATGGCGATGGGGTGATGGACTTTGTTGGCACTGTCGAGCGACTGAAGCCCGACGTGTTTGTGGTCAACGAGGACGGCTCTTCTGAAGCAAAACGTAGGTTTTGTGAGGAGCATGGCATTGAATATATAGTGCTGCAACGTACCCCTTCGGAAGGATTGGAAGCCCGTTCTTCCACCTCACTAAAACATGACTTGTGCCAAATCCCTACCCGCTTGGACCTGGCCGGCACGTGGATTGACCAGCCTTATGTCTCCTGCTACGCCCCAGGATGGGCCATTACCATTTCGTTGGAGCCGACTTTTGAGGTGCGCGAACGCTGTGGCCTCTCCACTTCGACGCGCAATATGATAAAGCGGATATGGCCCATGAAGCTCCCCGACATGGATCCCGAGACGTTAGCCAAACTCGTTTTCTGCTTTGAGAACGATCCGGAACGTAGTGATGGCATCATCAGTGGCGCACAAGACAGCATCGGTATCTGTATGCCTGGATTGGTGCGACATTATTATGACAAACTCTATTGGCCTATTAAGTTTGAGACTTGCCAGGATGACGAAGTCCTGAGTTGGCTTGAACGGCATCTCATCATGATTCCTATGGAGCCACGGCGTCAGGGCTGCTCGGTGGTGGAAGGCAAGGACATCACCGAGCCCAAGGTCAGGGCTTTGGCTCAGGCCGCCGACGATTGTTGGAATGCGATTTTGGCCAAGAATCTGGACGCATTTGCCTTGGCGTACAAATCCTCATTTGACGCACAAACCGCCATGTTCCCCGCCATGATCCAGGGCTCGGTGCAAAGTTATATTGATAGGTATTCCGCCACTGATGGGGTGCTGGCATGGAAGATGCCTGGTGCCGGGGGCGGTGGTTATCTTGCTTGTGTGGTCACTGATGCGCAAACGTTCTGCCAAAACCATCCCGAAGCGATTTCACTCAAAATCAGAAGAAAATGAACAAAGTAGTTGAAAGGAGATATCTATTGGCCTTTGTGTTGGTGACCTGTTGCTTTGCCCTATGGGGATTTGCCAACGACATCACCAACCCTATGGTGAAAGCCTTCTCCAAGATCTTCCGAATGAGCGTCACCGATGGAGCTTTGGTGCAATTGGCTTTCTATGGCGGTTATTTCTGCATGGCCTTGCCTGCAGCCCTGTTTGTACGCAAGCACTCATTCAAGGCAGGCTTGCTGATGGGCCTCGGCTTATATGCAGTGGGCGCGCTGATGTTTGTCCCTGCCAAGGCCATAGGCAGTTACTATCCGTTTCTTATAGCTTATTTTGTGCTTACCTGTGGCCTCTCTTTTCTTGAGACAACAGCCAATCCCTACATTTTGGCGATGGGCTCGAAAGAGACGGCTACGCGTCGTCTCAACCTTGCCCAAGCCTTCAATCCAATTGGTTCGCTGGCTGGCATGTTTGTGGCGATGCAATGTATTCAAGCCAAGCTCAATCCCTTGAGTACCGAGGAACGCGCCTTGCTTAACGACGAACAGTTTGATGCGGTGAAAAACGCCGACCTCGCCGTGCTGAGTCGTCCCTATGTCATTATCGGGGCGGTATTGGTTGTTTTTTTCGTTGTCATCTTGTTGCTGGTGAAGAACCATGCCATGGCTGAAGAAAACACTGCAGGCCAGCATTTCGGTCCTACGGTGAAGCGTCTTTGGCAAAACAGGCCTTATCGATATGGTGTGTTGGCACAGTTCTTTTACGTCGGTGTGCAGATCATGTGCTGGACCTTTATTATCCAGTATGGCACACGCATCTTCATGGATGAAGGCATGGCCGAGCAGGCCGCCGAGGTGCTCTCGCAGCGCTACAACATCGTGGCGATGGCCATTTTCTGTGTGAGTCGTTTCATTTGCACCTTCCTGCTGAAGTATATCCATCCTTCAAAGCTGCTTACCTGTCTTGGTGTGGTGGGTGTGGTATTGGTGCTTGGCGTCATTTTTTGGGATGGAAGGATGGGATTGTATTGTTTAGTGGCGGTGTCGGCTTGCATGAGTCTCATGTTTCCCACTATTTATGGCATTGCCTTGGCGGATACAGGTGAAGATGCGAAGATTGGTGCGGCAGGACTTATCATGGCCATCTTGGGCGGCTCGGTGTTGCCGCCGTTGCAAGCGCGCATTATCGACGGCAATGGGTTGGGCGGCGTCTCTTCAGTGAATCTGAGTTTCATTTTGCCATTGCTTTGTTTTGTTGTAATCGTGCTGTATGGATGTTTTATCACAAAAACGGAGAAGCGATGAAAAGATATTGCCAAGCTTTGGAATTGGTCGACGATCCAGAAATGATTGAAAAGTATTGTGAGGCACACGCCCACGTTTGGCCCGAGGTGATCGCTGGCCAACGGGAAGTGGGTATCCTCTCAATGGAAATATGGCGGCATGGTCGTCGGCTTTTCATGATCATGGACACGGCGGATGATTTCGATTTTGGTCGCGACATGGCCCGATTGGCCACATTGCCGCGTCAGGCGGAGTGGGAGGCCTATGTGTCCCAGTTTCAAGGTTGCGCCGCCGGAGCAAGTTCAGCGGAGAAATGGCAGCGGATGGAGGTGATTTTTAGAAGTTAGTCAGATTTTTGGATGCTATTTGTGTATAACTATGTAATGGTAATTGCTGCGAATGAAAACTGAACGCATTTGTTTGATTACTAACGACGTAGAGACCACGTCTATTCTGAATCACAAGCTACGCGACAAGACGGGCGAATATGTCCTTAATCAAGGCATGCCTCGATTGTTGGATTTGTATGACAAGTATGGTGTGAAGGCCACGTTTTTTTATACGGGGCATATCGCCAAACTTTATCCCGATGTGGTGAGAATAGCCTATGAACGAGGCCATGAAGTGGGCTCGCATGGCCTGACGCATGAGGTAAGCAAGGCTTTTGACGTACTTTCGCCCGAAGAACAGCTGTCGCATCTGAGGCAGTCGAAACAGATTTTGGAAGACATCATCGGCGAGGAGGTGGTATCGTTTCGCGCTCCTGCGGCTCGGGTCGATGAGCGGTTCCCGCTCATCATGAGAGAGGCGGGCTTTAAAGTCGACAGCTCGGTTTCCTCACAGCGATTGGATATGATGTTTTCTTTCGGCGCTTTGAAAAAACTGCATTGGATTACAGCTCCGCGTAAAGCATATTTTACAAAGGAGGACAACATCTTTAAGAGAGGCGGTTCTGAGATATTGGAAGTGCCCATTTCAGCGATGGGCTTCCCCTATATTGGCACGTTTATGCGGATCGCTCCAGCGTTGAATCGTTGCACGAGACAGGTGCTCTATTGGGAGACTTTGTGCAATGGACGTCAGTTCGTGTTTCTCACGCATCCCAACGAGTTCATTGACGAAGACCAAGAGACCACAGAAATCGAGCGGCGGGCAAAGAACTACATCTCATACCTACTGGGGGACGTGATTCGTCATAGGTTGAAGGTGAAAAACTTGGGCGCGAAGGCTTTGCCGCTCTATGACAGGGAATTGGAGTTCTTCCAAAGGAAAGATTTCGAGTTTGTTACATGTAAAGAATACTACAAAAGAATCAAAAAATGAAAGACTATTGGCCATTAGAGAAGAGGCCTTTGCCCAACCATAAAGAAAGAGGATTCTTTCAGGCATGCAAGCTGTCGGCCAAGGAGCATGGTTATACGGGCTTCATGGCAAGCGCAAGGTTCTTGTATCGACGATATATGGATTATTTTTGGCAAGTGCTTGCTTTTAGGGTAATTCCTTATAGTAAGATGCGTGTGAAACTGCACAAATGGCGTGGAGTGAAAATCGGCAAGAATGTGATGATTGGCCCTCAAGTGGTCATTGATGACGTCTATCCCAATTTCGTCGTAATTGAAGATGGCGTTTCGCTTGCGGCCAATGACTATATCTTGACGCATAGCAAGCCACTCGAATATCATCAGTTTCTCACCGAATCATATGTTGCCCCTGTCATCATCAAGAAGAATGCTTGGATAGCCATCAGTGTGACTATCCTTCCTGGAGTCACTGTTGGAGAAGGGTCCATCGTGGCAGCGGGGTCAGTGGTGACTAAAGACGTGCCGCCTTTCTGCATGGTTGCAGGAGCTCCTGCAAAAGTGATTCGAGAGTTTGAAATGAAGGATGGTATACCTGTAGGCTTTAAACCTAAACTGCCATGAGAATCGACGATTTTTATGTAGGGCAAACTGCTTCTTTGAAGAAAGTATTTCTTACAGAAGAGGTTGAGGCATTTGCTGAAATGTCATTAGACTGTAATCCTATACATATCGACCTCGACTATGCAGAACATTCCTTATTTGGTGCCCGAATTGTCCATGGCTTCTTGGTCGGTTCGTTGATTAGTGCTGTGTTTGGGACGCAACTTCCAGGCGAGGGTGCCATTTATCTTCACCAAGAAATGAACTTCAGAAAACCAGTGTTTCATGGTGAGGAAATTACTGCTACTGTGGTTGTTACGAATGTAAGAAAAGACAAATCCATTCTTTATTTCGATACGAAATGTGAGAACGCCAAAAGGGAAGTTGTCATTGAAGGGAAGGCAGTCCTAAAAGTATAGTAAAGATGCGTGACTTTACCCTGAAATCATATCGGTCCTTATTGGAGGCTTTCCAATCGGCAGGCTACCATTTCCAGACTTTCGAGGAATTGATGACGGCTCCCGTTGAAGGCAGGTCGGTGGTTATGCGCCATGACGTGGATGAGTTGGCATGGAATGCCTTGAAGATGGCTAAACTTGAGCATGCCTTGGGTATTCGTGCCACCTATTTCTTCCGTGTTGTCAAGCAAAGCAATGTGCCTGAGGTGATTGAGAGAATTGCACGCATGGGGCATGAGGTAGGATACCATTACGAAGACTTGGCCTTGGCTGAAGGCGACGAAGGCAATGCCATCGAATCTTTTAAGTCCAATTTGGCGTATTTTCGCGGTTTCTATCCCGTGAGGTCGGTTTGCATGCATGGTAGCTCGACTTCCAGATACGACAATCGCCTGCTGTGGAAAAACCATTCGTTATCAGAATTTGGTTTGGTGGGTGAGCCATACCTTTCCGTTGACTTCGACAAGGTGTATTACATGACCGACACAGGATATGCTTGGGATGGAGGGAAGTATGCCACACGTGACATTGTGGAGAGTCCGTTTGAATTGAAGTTTCATACGACACAACAAGTTGTGGAGTGTATCAATGCTGGTCAGTTTCCACATCATGCCTTGATTTTGGCCCATACGCTTTGGACGGATAGCTTGTTTCAGTGGAACTACTTGCATTTCAGGGAGTTCCTTAGGAATCATGTCAAATTATTGGCCAAGAACAATCGGCTTGTAGCTAAGCTTTACGGTAAACTGGTCGATGCCTATTGGAAAAAATGATTTAAATCTAAGGCTTATAGGACTTTTTTTTCCAAATTTCTTTGTACTTTTGCACCATCTTTTTAATACAATCATACAAATGAAGAGAGTCATTTTCCCCTTAATGATTTTGGCCTGTTTGGCTGTGATGAACACCTCATGCGTCACTTCAAAGAAAGTGCGCTATTTGAGAGATATGCCTACTTGGGGCGTTCCGTTGAATGAGAAATATGAAGCCATTATTGTGCCTTATGACGAACTGCGCATTTATGTCTTGCCCGACGGCAAGAACGATGAGCTGGTGAAACCCTTCAATGTGTTGGGCTCGGTGGATAATACAGCTACTCAGAATCGTATGGGTTATCTTGTGGATGTGAACGGCAACATTGAGTTCCCCGTTTTGGGTGAACTTCATGTGGAAGGCCTGACGCGTTTGCAGCTGCAAGACACCATCGCTGCCCGCATCGAACGGAATGGCTACTTGAACAATCCCAATGTGATGGTGCGCTGCACCAATTTCAAGGTGTTTTTCCTTGGGACCGAAAGCGGCAAGGTCATCAATGTGGAGAATGAAAGGTGCACCTTCCTCGAAGCTTTGGCTATGTCGGGCGGGCTTGATCTATACACCCGTCGCGATCGTATCGGCGTCATGCGCCAGGTGAATGGCAAGATGGTCATCCATTATTTGGATCCGCGCTCTACTGAGATTTTCAATGACGAATTCTTCTTGCTGCAGCAGAACGACATCATCTTTATGGAAGCAGGCTCGCATCGTTTCCTCAAAGAGGGTTATTCCAATTGGCAATGGATCTTTTCTGGGATATCTTCACTGGTGTCGTTGTATCTGCTGTATAAGAGCATAGAGAACGATTTGCAAAAACCTTGAATGAATTGAGAAATGGAAAACAATAATAACACTAAACCTGCAAACGAGGCTGCGTTTTTTGACGAAGATACCAATAGCGGCTTCAAGTTTAAGGATGTCGTTTTCTTGGTGCTGCGCAATCTGCACTGGTTTGTGCTGTGTGCGCTTGCCGGCGGACTGATTGCGTATTATAACGTGAGGACCAAAGACCGCATTTATGCAAGTGGTGCCTCCATCATGATTAAGATGCAAGCCAGTGGCGGCTCGGAAACCTATCGTGGTTCATCGGCAATAAATTCCATTACGGGACAAGGCTTGATGGTAAGCACGGTCAACAATGAGATGATGGTGCTGAAGTCGCAAACCAATATGGAGAACATGGTGCGCCAATTGGGGCTCAATACCATGTATTCCTATAAGACGAAAGTGGCCAAACGCAACAGGGATTTGTATAAGACATCCCCTGTGGAAGTAGGTTTCCCTGGGATGGACGAGCAAACGAACCTTTCCTTCACCGTGAGGCCGTTGGACGACAACTATGTGGTGGTTGAGGATGTGGGCGGCAATGTGCCTTCCATGAAGGTGCGGCTGAACGATACGGTGATGATTCCCCAAGGGAAGATTGTGGTGAAGCCTACATGGATTTATAAGGATTACATGAATACGCCGATTACCGTGGCCCATCGTCCGCTTTCGTCGGTGGCCGCCTCTTACCGTAGTCGCATCCGAGTAAGCCGTGATGATGACCGAAACTCCATTTTGCGACTGTCGTTGCAAGACACCTCGCCTTTGCGTGCTGCCGATGCCTTGAATACCTTGATTGATGTCTATAACCAAGAGTCCATTGATGACCAGCAACGTGTTCTCGACTATTCCGAGAAATTCATCAATGATCGTATCACTTACTTGATGAACGACATTCAGGATTATGAGCAGGTTTTCGTCGACTTCAAGCGTTCGCACAATTTGATCGACACCAAGACGTATGGTCAGAACTATATGGCCAGCAGTGCTGCTTCAACAGAAGAAGCCAAGCTGTTGAGAGCCGAAGCCTCCAATGTGCGCTTTTTGATCAGCTTTATCGAGAACAATGAAAACCAAACCATTCCTGTTGGATCGTTGGATCTTGGAACAGGTGTGGCTGATATAATTAAGACCTATAATGCCAACCAAACCACCTTGGAAGGCTATAAGGCTGATGGTACGCTCAACAACCCCGTGGCGGTCAATCTGCAAGAGTCACAAAGAACCTTGCGGGCTTCTATTTTGGCGACGTTACAAAGCTCGTTGCAAGGCTTGGAGTCGCGCATTGATGCCGCAGAACGTGAGCGCAGCATTGCGAATGCCCAAATTCAGTCGGTGCCTACGGCTCAGTTGCAACTGAACGAGGTGAGCCGTTTGCAGAATGTCAAGGAGAATCTGTATTTGCAACTGCTGAGCAAACGCGAGGAATTGATTTTGACGAGCCCACAACTTGAAGCCACCTCAAAGGTAATCGACTATGCCCATCCCAATAACAAGCCGGTGGCTCCCGACGAGAGAAAGTCCATCATGATGGGTATCCTCATTGGTCTGGCTATTCCCATTTTGATTCTCTTGTTGAAGAAACTGTTGGACACCGCCATTCACGACAGGGCCGATGTGCAGAAGAACACCAATACGCCGTTCTTGGGCGATGTGCCTTTTGAGAAAGGCCTTGCCGACCATGCCATTATGGTGCGAGAGAATGGCCGCGACTCGCTTTCAGAGTCGTTCCGCTTGATTCGTTCGAGCTTGGAGTATATGAAAGACAGGAAAGATGGCGCTCATGTCGTCATGTTCACCTCGTTTATGGTGTCGTCAGGTAAGACGTTTGTCTCCACCAACCTGGCAGCGAGTTTCGCCATGGCCAAGCGTAAGACGGTCATCGTCGACTTGGATATCCGCAAAGGTACCTTGTTCAAGGTGTTTGATGTCAACACGAGGGCGGGTGTGTCCAACTATTTGTCGGGCAAGACTGACAACCTCGATGATATCATCCATAGCGATGTCAACATCGTGGGCCTTGATGTCATCTATTCAGGTCCTGTACCGCCCAACCCGGCTGAATTGCTGATGAGCACCCGCTTGGAGGATATGATCGTCGAACTGCGCAAGCGTTATGAATACATCTTCTTGGATAACGTGCCGGTAGGCATGGTGGCCGACTCCGACATCGTGAAGCGTGTGGCCGACACCACCATCTTTGTGTTGAGAGCCAACAAGACCGACAAGCGTTTGCTCTTCGATGTGGATAAGTTCTATAAGGACGGTAAATTCCCGAACCTCTGCATTGTCTTGAATGGCGTCAACAAGAAGAAGCGCGGCTATGGCTATTATGGTTATGGCTACGGTTATGGCTACGGTTATGGCTACGGTTATGGCTATGGTTATGGCTACGGCTACGGCTCCGAAGAAGAGCAGAGAAATAAGAAATGGTATGAGCGTATCTTCAAGAAGAAGCACAAACACCATCATCATCACTCCAGCCATCATGGCAGCGGCTTGAACCATGAAGACGGCAAGGAATAATTGTTGTGTCGTATGTTTGGATTAGGGAAACATAACTTGCCTGAGGATGTCTTCCAGGGCGCCTGCGACATCCATTGTCATCTCTTGCCTGGGGTGGATGACGGCTTTGCTACGGCTGAGAAGTCGTTGCATGCCCTACAAGTGCTGGAGGCGAAGGGAGTCAAGAAGATGGTGCTGACACCGCATTTCATGAAAGACTATCCGGACAACGACAGTACTAGCATCATGGCGAAGTTTGAGGCTTTCAAGATGGAGGCTGCCAAAGTGAGCCAAATCGAATTGCATCTTGCTGCCGAGTATATGCTTGATGCACGCTTCATGAAACATTTCAAGCAGGGCTTCTTGACCTTGGACAAGGGAGGGAACCATGTGCTGTGTGAGACTTCTTATATGATGTATGAGCACGGCATCACGGAGATGATTTATGAGGTGATGTGTGCGGAGTTCCAACCAGTCATCGCGCATCCCGAGCGGTATGAGTATGCCAGCAAGGACAATTATTTCCGTTGGAAAGACAAACACTATGAGTTCCAACTGAATCTTTTGTCATTGGGCGGCTGTTATGGTGGTCCGGCCAAGGCCAAGGCGCTTTTCCTGTTGAAGGAGGGCTTGTATGACTACATTGGATCAGACATGCATGGTTTGGGCAATTTCGAGCGTTTCCTTCCCGAAATCAAATTGGGCAAAAAGGAAATCGACGCCTTGTTGCGATTAAAGGAGAACAACAAGAAATTGTTTAGATAAGTTTTTTTGATTGTACATAAGTACGGCCATCCCGACTTGTCGGGATGGCCTTTTTTTTGTTCAGAAAACATAGCCCAAGGCGAAGTAGACACTGAGTTGCTTGGTGCAGTCGGACCATTGTGCGGTGAGGCTGAATGGGCCAATGAAGCTGTTGTAGGCATAGGTGAGTCCTACGCCAGAAAAGTGCTCCTTGGGGATGAACGGGCGCTCTTCGCCACGGTTAAAGCCCATGAGGAAGTTGTAGGTTCCGGTCAGGTAGTGTTTCCCGTAGAAATTATATCGTAGGTCGCAGCGTAGCACGGTCGAGAAATCGGGGACTTGGCAGAGGTGGTTGACGCCAACAAAGGGCATTTGATGGTCGAAATGACGTCCGGCGATGTCGCCGCCAACGAAGTTCCAAAGATTGGCATATTGAGGATTGCTGAAGACGGCACGCGCGTAAAGTTGTGGGATGATGGTGAGACGTCCCTGCTTGGGTGTGATGAAGCCATGCATTGCGAGTGAAAGGTCTTGAAAGGTATGGCCTGAACCATTTAAGTCAAAATAGAGGTGGCCTGTCAAAGAGGCATCGATGCCGCGGTGGGCAAAATAGCTGTCGTCGAGGTTGTCGTATTTGGCCGTGAAATATGGACTTATCATGCGGTTGGTCTTGAAATAGTCCAACGACGTCAGACCTTGGTCGATAGAGTCGTAGCTATAGTCGAAGGGGCCGAGCTTGTCGAATGAGGTGCTTAGGTAGGATATGCCGACGGCCATGTCGACGTTGAGTAGGTGAATCTGCGAGATGTAGGCGCTCAGCCGGTTATGAAGGTATTGAAGGTTGGAATAATTGTCACTGAGGACCATTGCCTTGAAGTGCTGGCTACGGAAATCATACGACACGTTGAAGTTGGCCAAGTTGATGTCGGAATAGGTGGCTGTCAAGTTGAGCTTGGGATTATAGCTGAGGCGGCCTTTGAGGTTGATTTTGAATCCATTGAGTTGTTTTTCGTTGAGTCCGATGTCGATGAGCATGGCGGCACCTTCTTCCGTGTCGTAGCGTGCGCCCACGCCAAAGACATGGGGCTGTGTCGGGCTGAAGTTCATGGATAGAGTGTAAGTCTCATGCACAATGCTGTCGATGGTCTGTGTGCCGTTTTCAGTCAGATTGTAGGTGATGTCATCGAAGGCCCCTGTGCCTCTGTAGATGTTGACGGCACGGTTGCTGTCCTTTTCAGAGATAAACTCGTTGATTTTCAGGTTTCCTTTGCGCAACAGCCAGTGGCTTTTCTTTGGGTCGAGGCGGTTGATGATAATGGAGTTGACGTATACTGGTGCATCGGCCAGGTTTCGTGCCTTATTGGCACGGAGCTGTTTGCCGAGTGGGGCGCCGTTGACTGAGTCGAGATGCTGTTTGATGGCCGTAAGAGGTGCTTTGAATTCTTTGGCTTTCGTGTAGCCACGGTGCACCAAGGTGTCGATGGCATCGTGGGAGAAGCTCAGGGTGCCATAGCCGGTAATGTCGGGGGCGAGATAGATGGCGCAACGGTCTTGGTTCTCGTTTCGCTTTGAGTTGGTGGCGTTGTTGACAAGGCTGTTGAGTACTTCGGGCAGCGATAGGGTCTCGCCATCGTGAATGGTGTCGCGATCCGACACGTCGACGCCGATGATGATGTCGGCACCCATTTCCTCGAGCACGTCGGCGGGGAAGTTGTTGACTAATCCGCCATCGACGAGGAGGTGGTTGTCCATGCTGACGGGAGCGAACACGCCAGGGATGGCCATGCTGGCACGCATGGCGGTGGGCACGCTCCCGTAGCGGATGTCAACTTCTTTTCCTGTCTTGATGTCGGTGGCTACACAGGCGAAGGGAATGGGCAAGTTGTTGAAATCCATTTCTTTCTGATACCCAACGCAAAGGTCGTTGAACAGATTGATCAAAGCGGTGTTGTTGACATAGGCGCTGGGCAGGAAGGTCACAGGGTCGTTGACCTGTTTCTCGTTCAAGATGCCGTTGAAACTGAATGGAATATTGGCAAGGCAGGTGCTATAACGCGCTCTGACCTCCTCCGACATGGCGCTGCGCTCGATGCTGTTGCCTACATATTGCGACCAGTTCATTTCGGCGATGAGTTGGGCCAACTCGTCGGGTGAGTAGCCCATGGCATACAGGCCGCCGATGATGGCGCCCATACTGGTGCCTGCCACATAGTCGACGGGGATGCCTACCTCTTCGAGGTACTTCAATACGCCGATGTGGGCGGCACCTTTAGCCCCGCCGCCACTGAGCAATATGCCGACTTTCGGGCGCGGGGCTTTCAGGTTGATGGTTTTCGTTGGGGTTTGGGCGTGGGCGCTTAAAGCGCCCACGATGATGAATGCTAATGCCAATAATCGCTTCATTTTGTTTGTGTCTTTTGTTTTGTTGGCAGGGGTTTGCACCACGTGTCGTTTTATTATGGCAGGGGTTTACACCACCTGTCGTTTTTATTATCGGCAGGGGTGTTGCACCATTGCCGTTTTTTTTATCGGCAGGGGTTGCATTACATTTCACCCCTGCCTAATGTCCGTCGTCACTCCGTGACTTTATTTCAGGCCACGGGCTTTTAGATAGGGTTCATAATCAGGGTCTTGGCCACGGAACTTGCGGTATTGCACCATGCCTTCGTCGTTGCCGCATTCCTGCAGGCAGTTCTTGCGGAACGAGGCGGCCAATTCGGGATTGAACAAATCGCCAG
>CAMUYT010000005.1 GCA_947164955.1 uncultured Bacteroidales bacterium
TTTCGCAACGACGAGCAAGATGAAAACGCCAATACAATAAGGCAAAAAGCCAATACAAACATGTTTTTTTTCATACCAAAAAGATTTTGATTGCAAAAATAGAAAACTTCTATCATTCAAGTCAACAATTCCTTGCCAAAATGTCACTTTTTCCCATTGGCACACTATTTGACTATGGCCGATGGCCTATAGCCTATGGCTTGCCTCAACTTCAAGGCAGCCATAAGCCATCGGCCAATTATAAATCTTAAATCTTGAATTTTAAATACTTAACGATATGCAAACCGGTAACATTGGAGTAAAGACAGAAAACATTTTCCCTGTCATCAAGAAGTTCCTTTATTCGGATCAGGAGATTTTCCTGCGTGAAATCATCAGTAACGCCGTGGATGCCACGCAAAAGCTGAAAGCCTTGGCCGCCTCGGGCGAGTTCAAGGGAGAGCTGGGCGACCTCACCATCAAGGTGGAAGTCGACAAGAAGAAAAAGACCCTCACCGTGCGCGACCGTGGCATCGGCATGAACGCTGAAGAGGTCGACAAGTACATCAACCAAATAGCCTTCTCGGGCGCGGAGGAGTTCATCGCCAAGTTCAAGACCCAAAGCGAGGCTGAAGCCGCCAACATCATCGGACATTTCGGCTTGGGCTTCTACTCAGCCTTTATGGTTTCCTCGAAGGTCGCACTGATTTCCAAGTCGTGCAAGGACGAAGGCACAAACGGCGTCATCTGGGAATGCGACGGCAGTCCCGAGTACACGATGAACGAAATCCCGAAGGGCGACCGTGGCACCGACGTTATTCTTTACATCAGTGATGATGCCGCCGAGTTCCTCGAAGAAGGTCGTATCCGCGAGCTGCTCAACAAATACTGCAAGTTCCTGCCCATCCCGATCCAGTTCGGCACCAAGAAAGTGCATGAGGAAATCGAAGGCGAGACCGACAAGGACGGCAAACCCAAGACCAAGGAAGTGGAGAAGCCTTGGATCATCAACGACGTGGCGCCGCTGTGGAAGAAAGCCCCGACCGACATCAAGGACGAGGAATACAACGACTTCTACCACACGCTCTACCCGATGAACTTCGGCGAGCCGCTGTTCCACATCCACCTCAACGTGGACTACCCCTTCAACCTCACGGGCATCCTCTATTTCCCGAAGGTGAAGAACCGCTACGAGTTCCAGCGCAACAAGATCCAACTCTACTGCAACGAGGTCTTCGTCACCGATAGCGTCGAAGGCATCCTGCCCGAGTTCCTCTCGCTGCTGCACGGCGTCATCGACTCGCCCGACATCCCGCTGAACGTCAGCCGCTCGTTCCTGCAAAGCGACCAGAACGTGAAGAAAATCTCGACCTACATCACCAAGAAGGTGGCCGAGAAACTTGAAGAGCTTTTCAAGAAAGACCGCGAGGCCTACGAGAAGAACTGGGACGACATCCGCGTGTTCATCGAATACGGCATGATGAGCGACCCGAAGTTCTACGAGCGCGCCGAGAAGTTCTTCCTCTTCAAGGACACCGACGACAAGTACTACACCATCGAGGAATACAAGGCTTTGATTAAGGAAAACCAGACCGACAAGGACAAAGCCCTCGTCTATCTGTATGCCACCGACAAGGACGACCAATACACCAACATCGAGAATGCCAAGGCCAAGGGTTACAACGTCTTGATGATGGACGGCATCCTTGACCCACACTTCATCAGCGCCTACGAGCAGAAGGAAGGCGAGAAAGGCGAAGACAGCCGCGCGATGTTTGCCCGTGTGGACTCCAACACCATCGACAAGCTCATCGTGAAGGACGACACGGAAGCCGCTTCGGGCCTCGACGACAAGCAGAAGGAGACCCTGAAAGCCGCCTTCGAGAAGGTCATCGACAAGGTGAAGTTCAACGTGGAGTTTAGCAACGAAGGCGCCGAAGCTGCACCCGTGGAAATCACCCAAAACGAGTGGATGCGCCGCATGAAGGAGATGGAGCAGATGGGCGGCGGCCCGATGTCGTTCTATGGTTCCATGCCCGACAGCTACACCCTGATGCTCAACACGAACAGTCCTGTCATCACTGGCCTGTTGAACAAAGACGAAGCCGCACAAGAAGCCACAATTCGGCAGATTTACGACCTTGCTTTGCTCTCGAAGAATCTGCTTAAGGGCAAGGATTTGAGCGAGTTTGTAAAGAGGAATCTTGAAAAACTTTGATTGTCAAGTATTTGAGAATTAGAGAACAATGATCCCCGAAGCACCTAACGGTATTTCGGGGATTTTTTATAGTAACATAGCATCACTTTTCCTCAAAGAATCGGAATGGAAAACGATAGTAAATCTCTTCTTCTTCGTCAGGATACAATTGTTCCCAATGTTTCAAATACTTCTCAATGGCATATTCGTCCTTCAATTCATTAAGTGCTTCCCTTACTGACGCCATGACAGTAATATAATCACCGTAAAGCATCTCATCATCCACCTTGAAGCGGATGATATAATCCAGATTTTGTCGGATCAACTCCTTAAAAATAGTTTTGCATTCCGCTCCCTCCACCAAGGTACCGTTAACATCGTAGGTTTCTGCGCCAAGAGAAGTAACTATGATTTGGTTAGGAATTTCACCAACACCTTCAACCCATTGCTGATAGATTGAATCGCCATAGAAACGGATGGGCAATCTCATGGTATTCAAGGCCAAAAAGTTATAATACCGTACATCCAACAGGCGATGCCTGGGTACAACTGCAAATTGAATCCTGTAGAACCGAATATCAGCGAGTGCCTGCAACACCTCATCCACATCCTTCATTTTCAGCTTTTTGTCGATATTCAAACAGCAAGTCAGCAAAGGAATGTCCGCTTCGTTATGGCATAAGCGCCAATCTTCCATTGACCCGGAAAACGTTGGCAAATCCACTATCTTACCATCAACTATAACCAGACATTGGGGCTCGGGTTCGTCTTTGTCCTGCACCAAATAAACAATCTTGGAAAGCGAAGCACGTTGCATCTTCAGCACAGCATCCGTTTCAGGCAATTCCAGACTATACCTATGAGGAACATTTCGACTTAAAAAGGTGTTGTCGAGTGACTTATAGTCAACCACATTGATTCTTGACATGCCAAATGCGAGGATGGTCACAAGCGCAGCAGACAAAGCCATCCATTTCACGGTTTTTCTCTTGAATGCTTGCCTCATCGCCACCCATGGATGCAAAAACAGAACGGTGATGAGCAAAACGAAAAGATGCTTGAAGTCGGGATACAAAGAAAATGCGTAAAAGGCACCAGGAAAGCCGAAAATGCAGAACCAACATAATAAGACCTTTGCAAACCAATACAAGAAATACCAATTCAGATTACGCTGGCCGTTGACAATCTGCACCGCCGAGCGATGTCTCTGCTCGAAAAATCTTCTTGGCCCGTCAAACCAATAAGCCAAACAAAAAGACTGAGCAAAAACAACCGAAACAAAAGCAAAAAACAACTGATAGAATGAGCGTTCCTTTTCACTTGGTACCCAAATGTCATACTCTGGCGTTAACGTCATCACACGAAAAGCCTCCAACATGGCACAAGAAAAGAAATAGAACACAAACGACATGAGAAGTGCCATCACAACTCCCGACACCAACTTGAAAGTCGACAAGCGAGAACGCAGCGGATGGCAAAAAGCAGCTGCCATTGCCTTCAAAACTCTGTTCATATCGATTCTGTTTTAGTTGTTTGACATTGCAAAGAAACAAAAAAAATCCCATCACTTGTCATTCCGAGGCAAAAATGGAATCTTAAAGGCAAGGATTTGAGCGAGTTTGTGAAGAGGAATATGGAGAAGTTGTGATTATCTATAAGATCGCACCGCCCTGACGCATTGTCCTCGGCTGCGTTCGTAGGTGCCGCACACATGGCATTCGTCCATATCGTAGTGGAAACTCCAACCACGTTCCGGAAAGCGACTGTGGAGCGTGCTTGACCAATATATCCCAAGTCTGGGACAAGCAGGCTCCCCATCCAAGCAGAAACCTGTGGCAGGCAGGAAGATGCTGTTGCCATTGGGACCCGTGAGAAGTCTGCCTTCCACACCGTTTCGAGTCGCCCAAACACAGGTGGTTTTCAGGTATAGTTCCTCCCACTCTTCTTTGGTCGGCATACGCCAATCATCGCCCCAATTGGCCGTAGCTGCGTCATCGGCAGGCTCCAAGACGGTCAAGCTGTCAACAAATCCATCCAAGCCCCAATCCGAATTGGTGCAATACTTGGTCATCACAAACCAATTGTGGACACAATTGCCATATCGGTAGTTTTTCCAATCATATAGTTCCTTGGAGCAGGTCTCGCCCCATGCAAAATACTCGCCGCAGTCTTCCGGCTTATCGGCACCCACATTACAAGTCGCCCACAACGTGCCGCTGGGCAATCCCAAATCGACAAAGTCGTGGCCAAACAAAGTGTCGACGTTGTTGATAATGCTATCGTTTTCACCAACATTTCCGCCATTGTTGGGCTCATAGGATTTGGAACAACTTGCCGCAATAAAAGCCATCAACACAACGGCCACTATCAACTTGATTAACCTGTTCATATCCATTCTTTTTTGTCGTTTTAGGCTGCAAAGAAACAAATTTTCGCTTCATAAACGCCAAATGGTTGGAAAATGACTAGTTTTGCACTCAAAAGCAACCAATATGTCCAACGCCATAACCATACTCAACCGCGAAGAAGACCGCCGCGTGGTGGAAGCCATCAAGCAGGCCGAACGCAACACTTCGGGCGAAATCAAGGTCCACATCGAGAACCGCTGCAAAGGCGACGTGGAAGAACGCAGCCTTGTGGTCTTCAACAAACTGAAACTCAACGAGACCAAGTTGCGCAACGGCGTGCTCATCTACCTCGCCGTTCGCGACCACAAGTTCGCCATCCTTGGCGACGAAGGCATCAACAACGTGGTAGGCCAAGGCTTTTGGAACGACGTGAAAGACCTGATGCTAAGCCATTTCAAAGAAAACCGCTTCGCCGAAGGCCTCGAACAAGGCATACAACGTTGCGGCGAAAAACTCAAGACCTATTTCCCCTATCAATCCGACGACATCAATGAAATCCCCGATGACATATCATACGAAAACAACTGACCGACATCAACTTGCAGTGCTTCTTTGCCTGCTACTCGTCATGCTTTCATTTGGCATGACAGTGAAAGCCCAACTGCCCAGTCCACCTAGCCCGCCCCGTCTGGTGAACGACTACACAGGCACTTTGACAGCAAGCCAAATCGAAGCCTTAGAGCGCAAATTGGTGGCCTACGACGATAGTACTTCCACCCAGTTTCTCGTGCTTTTGGTCGACGATTTACAAGGCTATAGCATTGAACAGTATGCCACTGAAATCGGCCACAGCTGGGGCGTGGGTCAAGAAGGGAAAAACAACGGTGCAATTATCTTGGTCAAGCCCAAGAAGGGTACAGAATCAGGCAAAGTGACCATTCAAACCGGCTACGGCATCGAGCAATACGTCACCGACGCCACGGCCAAGGTCATCATCGAACGCGAGATGATTCCCGCCTTCAAGGAAAACGACTACTACACGGGCATCGACAACGCCGTCAACGTGATGATGGACCTCTGCTCGGGCAAGTTCACGCAAGACGAATATACCGACGACGACGGATTTCCGCTGTGGCTTATCATCCTCTTCATCATCGCCATCGTCATCATCTTCTCCAAGTTCTCCGATGGTAGCGGTCAAAACTACTCTGGCGGTGGCACACGCACTATATGGATACCCATGGGTGGCGGAGGATTCAGTGGTGGAAGCTTCGGTGGCGGCGGAGGTAGTTTCGGTGGTGGAGGCTTCGGCGGTTTTGGCGGAGGCGGTTTTGGCGGAGGCGGTGCCTCTGGTAGTTGGTAGTTAGTAGGGCTGTCACACCGTGGCAGCCGAACACAGAACAAATATTGAATTTTGAATCTTAAATCTTAAATCTCTATATGTCTGACCCAATCATTGAACTCAAAAACGCATCGATCTTCCAGCGGGAGAACCTCGTCCTAAGCAACGTCAACCTGACGCTCCACAAGGGTGAGTTCATTTATCTCATCGGCCGCACGGGAAGTGGTAAGTCTTCTTTGCTGAAGACCTTATACGGCGAATTGCCCGCCCGCGACGGCATCTTCAAGGTAGCAGGATACGACCTTACCACACTGAAAAGAAAAGACATCCCCTACCTGCGCCGCAAGATTGGCATCGTCTTCCAGGACTTTCAGTTGCTTTCCGACCGCACCGTCGAAAAAAACCTCTCGTTTGTGCTGGGTGCCACGGGTTGGACCGACGCAATAGAGATCTCGAAACGCATTGACGAAGTGCTTTCGATGGTAGGCCTTGCAGACAAGCGAAAAAGCATGCCCCACCAAATGTCGGGGGGCGAGCAGCAAGGTGTCGCCATCGCCCGCGCACTGCTCAACGCTCCCGACGTCATCCTCGCCGACGAGCCTACAGGCAACCTCGATCCCGACACAACTTTAGACGTGATGAAACTGTTGCGCAACATCAGCGAAAACGGCACTGCCGTGCTAATGGCAACACACAACTATACCTTAATGCAGAAATACCCATCCCGCATCGCCAATTGCAAGAATGGAACAGTGGTTTGTTCAAACATGGAGTAGTTAGCCAAAAATCGTTTCGACAATTTTTCGAGCATTCGCCTCATTATCATAAAGATGTCGCATCTGCACATCCCGATCCTCAACGTCATCCTCTGTGAAGTCTTCTTCCATCAGCCGTTTTATTTCAGCAATCATCCGCACGGGTTCATCAGCCACTATGCAGAGTTTGTCTAACGAAGTGCCTTTCACCATATCCGAATTGACCAAACAAAAACGCCCATTATAAAGTGCATTCAACAGCTTAAGCTTTAACCCTGTAGGTTGCTGCGTCACCAAAACATTCACCTGCGCCTGTCGTAGCAGGTCGATCATCTCGGCATCATCTGGGTTGGCCAGCAAAGTCACGTTGGGAAACCTATCGGCCAGTTTTTGCAACTTGTCGGATGGATTCAGACCTGAGACGACACAATGTAAATCCAGCTCAGAAAAGACATTCTCTATCAGCCACTTGGCAGCATCTTCATTTTCGCGAACGGAAAGGTTGCCGTGATAGAGCACATAGTCTCCCCTACCCGTCTCTGAACACACCGAGTCGGCAGCACTGAAGCCTGGAACGAGCACCACATTTCCATACTTATTTGAAAAATAATCTGCGTCCTTCTGCGATATGGCAAACACACAAACCGCACTTTTCAACACAGGCTCGTAACGTTTGAGTTTCCTAGCCTCAATGAGGTAAAACAATTTCTTCCAACCCCATCGTTCCGAATCGCCCAAGCCTTTGTAATAGTCATGCTCCACATTATGGGCACGAACATAAATTCTTCTGTTTTTCAATCTTTTATCAAGCAAGACGGCAGTCGTATGCAAACCTTCGCAAAGAATGGGATAATCGTCTTTCAACAGATCCCTGACCAAGGCTTCCGACCTTCTTGAATTGATGATAAACGGCAGAAGGCTAAACTGTCTTACAAAGGAAGTATCTCGTTTATAATACTTTACATCATAGCAACGTTTCAAAACGTCTTGCTCGCCCCGACCATATTCAAAGCAATGCAGATGCACCTTGACTCCCGCCTCAATCAAAGCCTTGACACGATAAAAAACATCGATGACCCCACCGTAATTAGCTGGATATGGTACATCAAAAGAAACAATATGTAAGTGATTCTCAGTCATAATGATGGTAAATCTCTAGCAATTTTTGTTCTTCGTTTTCCCAACACAAATCCTGTGCCGCAAGAACCAAATTCCGCTTCCAATGTTCATGCCGTTCTACATCCGACAAGGCATCGCTGATGGTCGCAGCAATGGTTTCCGGTTCATGATTCTCAATAAACATTCCCAAATCGTATTGCCGTATAATTTTCTCAATCTCAGTCAAATGCGAAGCAACAATAGGCACCCCAGCTTGAATGAAATCGAACAATTTGTTAGGTAGGCTGAATCGGTAATTCAAATTCGTGTCTTTGTCGAGGCAGAATCCCAACTCGGCCAATTGCGTATAGGCCATCATCTGCTGATAAGGCATCCTTGGAAAGAAACGGATACGGTCGGCAATGTGCAGTTCCTCAACCATTTGCTTCAATATCGGGAGCACATCTCCCCCACCGATGACCATCAGAAAACAATTGTCCAAATGCTGCATTGCCTGCACCAATTCCTCAGCCCCACGCTGGATGTTGATGCCCGACCCTTGCAAGATCAACAGGTGTTTGTCGGTGGGTAAGCCCAAAGCCAATTTATCGCCTTTTGGAGGCAAGGCTTTTCGCGATGGTATATTCCTGATTACATGACATTTGACACCATATTTCTCGCGAAACAACTCGGCAATCGAATCACAAACCGTTATCATTTCAGGCAATTTAGGTACCACAAAACCCTCAATCCGTTTCCACACTTTTTGCACCTTCGGTCGATTGACCAACTCTGGAGTCTCGGTGAAATATTCATGGCTGTCGAAAATCATCCTAACGCCCTTCAATCGTGAGATGAAATACGTGGGCAAAACCGTATCCAAGTCATTGGAAAGCAAAAGATTGGCACGATGGAGCAAGAGAAAGAAAAACAAACGGATGTTGTATTCGGCATAAAACAATGGACCTTTCTCAAAAAGCAACTTCATTCGATGCGCAGCATAAGGTCGGTCGTCCATCGGAGGGCTTTTCCTTTGCTTTCGACCCACCAAAAGAACCTCGTAACCAGCCTTTTGCAAAGCCAGACACGACTTGTTGACCCGTTGGTCAGTAACCAAATCATTGATAACCGATACGATAGCGCGTTTCATGGGACAAAGATACGAAGTTTTACAATGAAACGACGATATTTGCCATCTATTGTGTATTTTTGCCCCCATGAAAACCAACGTCAACCTACGACCTTACAATAGTTTCGGCTTCAGCGCCGTAGCGAAATATTTCATTGAAATCAATGATATTCAACAGCTTGAAGAATTGATTCAAAACGACATTTTCAAGAACGAAAAGCACCTGATCTTGAGCGGAGGCAACAACGTGTTGTTCCAAAACGACTTTTTCGACGGTCTCGTTGTGTACATCAACACGAGAGGCATCGAAACCATTCAAGACAATGATAACGAAGTCATTGTCCGCGCACAAGCAGGCGAGGATTGGCCTGATTTCGTGCGGTATACAGTCGAGAATGGTTGGCATGGATTGGAGAATCTCGCCAATATTCCAGGGAAAGTAGGTGCCGCTCCCGTCCAAAACATCGGTGCCTACGGCATGGAACTGAAAGACAATTTCTTAAAATGTGAGACCATTGAAACTGCCACAGGAGGGAAACGGGTGTTTTCGAAAACGGAATGCCGATTCGGCTACCGAGAAAGCGTCTTCAAAAAAGAGCTGAAAGGGCATTACATCATCACTTCCGTGGACTTCAAATTGAAGAAAAACGCCTCCCTCCACCTCGAATATGGCAACATCAAAACCTATCTGGAGCAAAACGGTATCGAAAACCCGACCTTACTACAGCTCCATGATGCCATCTGCGCCATCCGCGATGCCAAATTGCCCGATGTGAAGCGAATTGGCAGCGCTGGCAGTTTCTTCAAGAACCCGGTCATTGAAAGGATGCAATTCGAAGCTTTGCAAAAAAATTATCCAAACCTTCCTCATTACGACGAACCCAACGGCAAGGTGAAAGTGCCAGCAGGCTGGTTGATTGAACATTGCGGCCCTACGACTGGCTCTGATACCCCAAGTTGGAAAGGCTGGCGCGATGAACATGTAGGTGTCTACGAAAAGCAGGCACTCGTGCTTGTTCATTACGGCAAAGGCAAAGGCCACGACATCGCGAAACTGGCAGAGAGAATCCAAGCCTCTGTGAAAGCAAAATTCGACATAAATATTTCTCCGGAAGTAGTTTATATATAAATATTTACAATGCCAAAACAAAAACAGTAATGACAATTACGGTAATGGCCATTACTTTAGCATTCTAGAGCCCCAATTAAATCTGTAACTTTTTGAAAACCAAATCGTTCACAATAATCAGTTATTCCGACAGCAACCTTCGCAGAAACTGCCGGATCGATGAAATTGGCCGTGCCAATTTCGATAGCGGAGGCACCTGCAAGCATGAACTCAACGGCGTCCGTAGCATTGGAAATGCCGCCCAAGCCGACTACTGGTATCTTTACTGCCTTGGAAACCTGCCACACCATACGCAAGGCAACTGGTTTTACACAAGCTCCTGAAAGTCCACCTGTAATAACGCTCAATTTCGGTTTACGCTTCTCTGCATCGATGGCCATCCCCATCAGTGTGTTGATGAGCGACACCGAATCGGCGCCAGCGGCCTCGGCTGCCAAGGCAATCTCGGCGATGTTGGTCACATTGGGCGACAGCTTGACCATCAAGTGTTTGTGATATACCTTGCGCACTTCAGAAACGACTTGTGAGATGCCCGTGGTGGTCACGCCAAACGCCATGCCGCCTTGTTTCACATTGGGGCAGGAGACATTCAACTCAATGGCCGGAATCTTTTCCAACTCGCTCACCATCTCAGCGCCTTGCACATAATCCTCCAAAGTAGAGCCCGAGAGGTTAAGCAACACGTTGGTATCGAAGTCCTTGATGCGAGGATAAATCGTGTCGATAAAGTACTGGACGCCTTTGTTTTGCAACCCAACGCAGTTCAACATGCCCGAAGGCGTCTCCGCCATGCGAGGATAAGGATTGCCCTCACGCGCATGCAACGTGGTACCTTTCACGATGATGCCGCCCAGTTGGGCCAAATCGACAAAATCGGTGTATTCTTCGCCATAACCAAACGTACCCGAAGCTGTCATCACGGGGTTGCGCAGCACTAAGCCACGACCCAAATCTATCGTTGTGTTCACCATTTCAACCTCCTTGTGTTAAATACTGGACCTTCCTTGCAGACACATACATGACCCTCAACCGTATCCTCGACGCAACAGAGGCAAGCGCCCAAACCACAAGCCATCAGATTCTCGAGCGAAACCTCGCACCATGTGCCTTTTGAAGCCGCAAGCTTCGCCACGGCTTTCATCATCGGCTTGGGACCACAGACATAGATTCTGTCAAAACCATCCCTTTGCCACACTGAATGCATCGTCACGAAACCTTTCTCCCCAAGAGATCCATCTTCAGTAGTCACAAATGTTTGGCCAAATTGTTGGTAACCAGCCAAACGAATCAAGTCGGATTTCATCTTTCCACCCAAAAGCATAGTTGGCTTTATTCCTTTCTCGCTCAACACTTTGGCAAAATAGAACAAGGGGGCGATGCCGATGCCGCCCCCAACGAGCAACACCTTATCGTTCTTTTCGGGAATGGTAAAGCCATTGCCCAAAGGAAGTACCATGTTGATAACGTCGTCCACTTCGGCTGCAGCGAGATGCCTTGTGCCCTCGCCAACCTGCTGTACAAGCAACGTTATTTCATTCTGTTGCAAATCCACATCGTGGATGGAAATAGGACGACGTAGGTAGGTGCTCGGCGAGCCATCAACACGCACTTGAACAAACTGGCCAGGGTTGATGCTAGGCAAAGCATGCTTTGCGCGTAGCCGAAGCATCACGGAACGCCCGAAGTCTTGTTTTTCGACGAGTCTAAAGTCTGTAATCTGCTTCATTTCGGTTCAATTTGATGCCACAAAGATACAAAAAAAGCCGCATAACGCGGCTTCCTCTCCATGTAACCTTTAAAATCATTCTTCTTTTGTTTCAGGTTGATCCTCAGCGCCTCCAGCTTGGGGCTTTTCTTCCTCAACGGTGAAATCGAGTAAGCCCTTGTCGTTCAGCATTTGATACCACTGGAAAACTTTCCTCATATCAGAAGGATAAACAGCATCCTCGTCATAATCGGGCATTACAAAGGCGAACTTCTCACGCAATTGGTCGGGCGCGGCTTTCTTCCAATCAAAGTCAACCTTGTCGCCCATCTTCTCGTGAATCATCATAAAAACTTCCTTCAATGGACGGTCTTCATCGGTAGAGAAAATGGAAATCTCTTCAAGAGAGCTCATTCTGTCGCGGGCAAAAGCAGGAACGCACTTGCCATCGATAACCGATTCAACGATTATTCTTCCAACGGCCTGAGACTTAACAATATAAAGTCCAGGTTTGCCTGATATTGATACAATCTTACTTAAATCCATAGTCAAAAATGTTGTTGTTAGTTTTCTAAAGTGGCTGCAAAAATAGGAAAAAGATTGAAACGATGATTTATTGAAAGACGATTTGTTGGAAATAATAAACTAATCATCTAATTTTCAACACATTTCAATACTCCAGTCTGATTTCATCCACCCACAGCACATTGTCCAAAGCTCCGATGAAAGCGCCTTGACTACCAGAAGTTATCATCATAATGGCATGAGTGACAGGACAATTAGCCTCCGCCCAAGACTCTTCTTGAATAACCTTCCGCTTCCCTTTACTGTTGACGGCATACATCGACCTCTCACCCGTAATCAAATCCATATAAGGCTGGTAACCAGCCGACTTTCGCGCATCGCCATAAATGACCGGCACTCGGAAATCGTATACCCAGCCATCGGAGCTTTTTGTGATATGATAGACTGCAGTGCCGACCCGTTTGGCGTGAACGTTGCCTTTCTCATCCTCCCAACGATATTGCAAAACAAATAGAATCTCAGCTGGGTCGTAGCCTTCAAACTCGGTAGTACGGAATGTGGTGCCCTTCACCAATTTTCCAGTATTTGGAATAAAAGATTTATAATTGAGCACCAATGCTTTAGGTTGTTTTGTAAAGGGCAAGCCCCAGTCCATGAATCCGTATGGGGCACTCACCCCCGTGATCGGTTCAAACATTTTGCCCCAATAAATGGAACCAGCCGCCAACACTTTGATATTCACCAATCCAACCACTTTGCATGAAGCATATTGTGTGGCAAGTTTGGCGCATCGTCCCGTAGGGCCGCGGTCGGGCGTAACGTTGGTGCTGGTCTTCACGACACCCGCCACCTTAGCATAGGCATTAGAGGATGCCCATATGGTTTTTGAATAGTCATAAGCGAGATTGCCGCGCAGTGTATCAGTCGGGCCAACGACATATAAAGTCCTTTCGTTACCACCAAGAATCTGAGACTCGGTTATATAGCGGACGGCCCACTGCTCGAAATCGCCAAAAGGCACTTTCTCGTAGCGCTGGGAGAAAGCCGTCAAGGCGGACAGCACAACGAATATAGTCATTTGAATTTTCGCCATATCCTATCAACTAATCCATGGGGTAAAATGGCAACCAGAGGAGGCAGATACACATTCATGAATCCCGGTTTCACAACACGTTTCTTACGCATCATGCCCTTCAAGGCCTTCCGTACCAACCATTGCGGTGTTCCAATCAGCCCAATTTTAATACCAGCACGCAATAGATTGGGTTTCAATTTATAAAGTGGTGTCGCAATAGCTCCTGGACATACCGTAGTGACGCCGACGCCATAAGGCCGCATCTCGAAATAGAGCGATTTGCCGAAGCTTTTCAGGTAGGCTTTTGTGGCCGCATAAATCGTGATGCCCGGACAAGGCAATTGGGCTGCCATCGATGACATATTAATAAGGTGTCCGTAACCGCGTCGTTTCATCTCCTCACCGAAAAGGATGCTCATCCGCGTCGGGGCAAAGGTATGCAATCGCATCATCGTCAAGGCTTTGGCCTCATTTTCAGGTGTCAGTTCCTCAAAGAAAAACATGCCTGCATTGTTGACGAGGATGTCGATTTGCAAATGTTCGTTTTGACAGTAGGCAAACAATTCATCAGCGGAACGATCCTGAGCCAAATCCTGAAAACGGGTTTTCACTTGAATACCATCACGTTTTAGTGCTTCGGAGGCTTTCAGCAATTCATTTTCTTGATTGCTGACCAACAACAAGTTGCAGCCCATTACTGCCAGCTGTCGCGCATACTCCAAGCCCATGCCCGAGCTTCCGCCCGTGACGAGCACCCGTGGTTGATGTCCATGCGTCTCAATAAACCGTTGCATCCATTTCTTTCCGTTCATCCGTTCCTTTCCGCTTTCTTGATTTCTTTTCTGATACTTTTTGGCAATTCTTCGTCTACGCAATGATGGCACTTCATCTCCAGCGTATACATACGCCCGATACAATAGTTGGAGTGTTGGCATTCGCTTCGGGTGACTTCACCGCTATGCAATTTGTTGACAAAATCCGTGTCACGGATCAAGGCACGTGCCATCTGAAGGGCTACAAAACCCGAGTCGAGCACCTCCTCCATCTTCTCTCGCGAGACCATGCCGCCCACATAAATCAGGGGAAGCTTCAGCGCAGCACGAAACTCCTTGGCGTCTTCCAAAAAATAGGCTTCGCTATAAGGCACGGTGGGAATCAGTTTGCGGCCAATCAAGGCAAGTATCGCCTTGAGCCACCAGAATTTCTTTGGATCCATGTAATAGCGCAAGGTCTTGAGCGGCATCGCACCTCGCATCACCTCCATCGGAGCCTTGCTGACAAAGCCTGCCGACAGCACAAGTGCATGAACACCAAGCTTTTCCAACTCTTTGGCCACGATAATGCAATCGTCGCGGTCCATGCCTCTGTTGAAGCCATCGTGCATGTTCATCTTGACCACAACGGCCATGTCGTTGCCTGCCGCACGCATCACTTCCTCGATGACGAGTTTCATGAAACGCATCCTATTGTCGAGGCAACCGCCAAACTCATCGTGGCGATGGTTGGTATAAGGCGACAGAAACTGGCTGATGAGATAACCGTGTCCAGCATGAATCTCGACACAATCGAAGCCCGCCTTGCGCGCCAAGGTGACAGCCTTTCCGAAGTCGAGAACCAACTCATAGATTTCCGCTTTTCTCAGCTTCCTCACGAAGGTCGGCGAGTACATATTGAAGCCACCTGAAGCGCCCACAGGCTGGCAGCCACAGGTGGAGCGATGGGTCATGTTGCCACAATGCCCCAATTGGATGGAAGCCTTGGCTCCGTAGGAATGAACCGAGTCGGTCAAGCGCTTCAAGTCGGGGACGATTTCCTCGCGCATCCACAGCTGGCCGTTGAACGACAGTCCCGACTGGCTGACGGCTGCATAGGCCACCGTTGTCATGCCAACACCACCCCGTGCCACCGCGGTATGGTAGCTGAACAGATCATCCGAGGGACGGTTTCCATAGGCCATATTCTCAAATGCAGCTGAGCGTATCACCCTATTTCGCAGCGTGATAGGTCCGATTTCGCAAGGTGTAAATATGATTGAGTTTTCCATAGATCAATAAATAAAAGGAATGATTCTCTTGACTTTTTTCGTATCTAACTGATCGCCAAACTCTTCTTGATAGTGCTTGTAAATATGATCGGCACGCGGACCAAGGTTGGCAAATGTCCACAAGGCGAAGACCGCACCCGCCCACGACCAGGTGAGGATGGCGAAGCCGATCCACTCAACGAATTCTCCAAAATAGTTGGCAGAAGTGACGTAACGGAATAAACCGTCCTTTGGCAAGTAATGTTTCGAGTCACCATCTTTCCTCAAGTTGCGGATGATGTCGTCGCTTTGAATATTGATATACATCCCGATGATGAAAACCATAAAACCCGCAATAAAACGCGGATTCGTCAGCCAATCAGCGGGATAATAGTCGGCAGGCGAGATATAGAAAATCCAACCGCCCTGCATCAAAGCATTCAACACATTGAAAATCACGCCCATGAGAACGATGGAAAGCGGCATCACGCTATGACCACGCATTCGAAACGGGAACACGAATGACCGCTGGATATAGTGCAACTCGAACAGGAACAAGAAAGCCAAACGGACCAAGTCGTCGCGCCGATCAGAAAAGAACCACAGCAACAGCATCGCGATGAAAACTGGCGCTTCCATCAGCACCCAACCCACTTTGTTGTTGACCGTCGGGCCCCATTTCGGATTATAGAACTTGCCATAGCCTGCATCGACGAAGAAGAGGCTCACGAAGACCACCACAGCCACCACCGCCATGACAATCAAAAAGACATTGAATTGTTGAATATCCATTGCTTTGAAAATGAATTTCAAAAATAGGGAAAAAACGTTTGCAAGCACACATTTTTCAACCAAAAGGCTTAAAAATTATCCGTATCGACGTCCTTAAGTACCTCACAAACGGGAAGAAATGTGTATTTTTGCGGCAAAATCAGAACTATGGAATCGAATATTGGTCTTTTCAACGAAAGTTTCCCACCCGTGATGGATGGAGTGTCGGTATGCGTGCAAAACTACGCCTACTGGATGCAGAAAAAAGTGGGCGGTGTGTCGGTCATCACACCTAATGTGCCCGGAGCCAACTACAAGCAATATGACTATGAGGTGTTGGACTATTTTTCGGTGCCCATCCCCTTCCGCAAACCCTACGTCACCGGCATTGCCGACATCGACCCTGCCTTCATGGCCAAAATCTCGAAGCGGCCTTTCAAGATCGTGCATGCCCACTCGCCTTTCACTGCAGGTTGGGCTGCTGCCAATGTCGCCAGAAAGCTGAACATCCCGATGGTCGCCACGTTCCATTCCAAATATCGCGACGACTTCAGCCAAAACATCCCTTCGAAAGCCGTCGTCGACCAAATCATCAAGCGCATCATCAACTTCTATGAACGCGCTGATGAGGTTTGGGTACCGCAAGACTCTGTGAAAGAAGTGATTAAGGAATACGGCTTCAAAGGCAACGTGGAGGTCGTCGACAACGGCAGCGACCTCGTTGCCGACTATCCCGAATCCTATTTCGTTGAGGCAAGAAAGGCTTTGGGCATCGCCCCTGACGACTTCGTCTTCCTCTTTGTCGGGCAGCACATTTGGCAGAAGAACGTCCGATTCATCATCGAAGCCCTTGAGAAGATCAAGGACACGCCTTTCAGGATGTTTTTTGTCGGCAACGGCTATGCCGCCGAAGCCATGAAAGAACTGGTGGCTGAGAAAGGCCTCGACAAGTGCGTCACTTTCGTCGGCACACTGACCGAGCGCGAAGCCATCACCCAATACTATGCCGCCGCCGACCTATTCCTTTTCCCATCGCTCTACGACAACGCGCCACTTGTGGTTCGCGAGGCCGCTGCATTGCACACCCCCGCCGTCATGATTGAAGGCGCCACGGCCGCTTCCATCCTGACCGACAACGAGAACGGATTCCTAATCCCCAACGACTTGGATGCCTTCGCCGATCGACTTCGCGAACTGATTCACGACCCCGAACGCGTGCACAAGGTGGGCATTCAAGCCTCACATAGCATTGTCCGTTCATGGGAAGATGTTGTCGGAGAAGTCCTTGAAAGATACAACAACTTGATTTACAGAACAAAAATGATAATCATTCCTAAAAACAACTCAAAATGAACATCAGCTGGATTCTCATCATCGTCATCGGCATCGTTGGTATGCTGGTGCAATGGAAACTGAAAAGTGTCTTCGCCAAGTATTCCAAGGTGCTATCACCTGGAGGTTTGACAGGCGCGCAAATCGCTCAGAAAATGTTGAATGACAACGGCATTTACGACGTGCAGGTGACTTGTATCAAAGGGCAACTCACCGACCACTACGACCCAACGAAGAAGACTGTCAACCTTAGCGAAGACGTCTATCGTCTGAATAGCGTGGCTGCTGCTGCCGTCGCGGCACACGAATGTGGCCATGCCGTACAACACAAGGTAGGCTATGCTCCTCTGAAACTGCGTTCCAAATTGGTGCCTGCCGTCAACATTTCCTCGAAGCTGTCGATGATTGTCATCATCATTGGCCTGTTCGTCATAAACGTCTTCCCTGCCCTGTTCTGGCTAGGAATAGCCATGTTTGCAACGGTGTTTCTTTTCAGTGTGGTAACCCTGCCTGTGGAGTTCAACGCCTCGCGAAGGGCTTTGGCATGGCTACAATCCTCCAACTCGCTCAACGACACACAAGTGTCGCAAGCCAGGGAGGCACTCAAATGGGCTGCCAGCACCTACGTTGTGGCTGCCTTGTCGTCGTTGGTCACGCTTATGTATTATCTCGGGTTGGGAAGCAGCAGGAGATAAATGTGTAAACCAAACAAAAAACAGGCGGGTGAAACAGCTTTCATCCGCCTTTTTTTCTCGGTCAGTTTCAGGGCTCAATCCTACTATAGACTTCCTTGATTTGAAGAGCCAATTCTTCTGTACCGTTTTTCTGAACAGACTTCATGAAGTTCAAACGGGCAGAAGTGAAGCGGTTAACCTCGGCTTCGCTCATTTCGGCTTTCTTATCCATATAATTCTTACTCATGGCAACAAACTGATCGACAGCTACTTGCCAATCCTCAGCGGTGTAATGGGAGGAACGTTTTTCCGTCTGCTTGACGAACTTCTCAGCATTGGTAACAACCTCTGACGGCTTTTCAGCGATGGTGTACATCACCGGTCCTTTCTGACAACTCGAAAATGCCAAAAGGACAAACAACATTAAGGGTAATACTTTTTTCATATTGTCTCGAATTTGGATGCAAAAATAGTTATTTTTGATGTTCGAAGAAAAAAAACATCTGTTTTCCCCAAAAAAGACTAATATTGCAAACGCAAATATTGAACAGCACAACCAACTAAGAATCTTTCAGCCATGAAAAAGTCTTTTGTTTTAATCATCACTCTCTCACTGTGTGGATTTGCATCCTTTGCACAGATGCGCACCCGCATCGGCTACGATTATGTTACGCCTGACATAGGTATGACCCTTAATGCCATGAGGCCCGTGGGCGACTTGAACGTGAACACCCTACAAGCCCGAAGCGGTGGCACGGGAACCTATGAAGACCCATACATTGTAGCCTCGGCAGAGGAGTTAGCCGAAATCGCGACCCGAGTCAACAGCGGCACCGAAGCCAGCGGCGTCATCTTCCCCAATGGCAATCCAGGCTATGCCGACCAATATTTCCTGATGGACAAAGACATTGACCTCAGCGACTATACACCCTGGACGCCCATTTCTATCCCTGGGGAGAAAATCTTTTTTGGCCACTTCGATGGTGGCAACAACACCATCACCCATCTCACCACCGACTTCAGCACCAACAACTCCAACCAAGGCCTATTCTCGGTCATTGGCGCCAATGCCTCCATCAGCAACCTCAAAATTAGGGACAGCCATGTCACTGGAGAAATCTACACTGGATCCTTTGTCGGTGCGGCAGGAGAGAACTCCCAAATCATCAATTGTCACAACTATAGCGACGTGAATGCCACCTATTATTATTGTGGCGGCATCGCTGGCGCAAGCTGGGGCGCAATTGTGAATTGCTCCAACACGGGCAACATCACCTCCAACCAAGACTTCATCGGAGGCATCGTCGGCGACTTCTACGGCACCATCATATCATGCATCAATACGGGAAACATAAGCGGCACCACCTCCACCGGAGGCATCGTCGGCTATAGTGCCAATGCAGAAATCGCCCACAACATCAATGCCGGAAACATCTATGCCACAAGCGGATACTCAGGTGGCGTCGTTGGCTTCGTGACCAACTACGACTCTGAGAACACAACATCCGATTTGCTGAATGTCGGTGGCTGCTACGGTCCTAACATCAAGGCCGTCATCGGTCGCCTATGGACCGAAAACGGACAGCCAAGCCATGCCAGCAACTGCTACTACGACCGTCAGATGACCGACAAGACCGGCGTTACGCCTGGCGACGACGTTGAAGGCGTGGTTGAGCCTCGTTTCACCCATGAGCTTATCGGATTCAATATGACCGAGGAATTAGGGCATACTTGGACCTACGGCAACGAAGTATATGGCTGGAACTTCTACGAAGACAACTACCCCACCCCCGACAGCTGGGTTCATTACAATGAGACTCGCTTCGTGGCCGCCGCTCCTGCAAGATTGCGCTATGTCAACGAATCTGACTACGACCATTTCAATAACGTGCGTGACGACTTTCACATCTTCAACGATTTTTACGGACTCACTTGGGAAAGTGCCACTGGCAAGGTTAGTTTTTCCGAAAATCTCGCACAACTGCTTGAAACAGGACGAGATACACTCATTGTCAACCTCGACGATGCCCGCAAAGAAATCATCATCGAAATCACCGACATGCTTGGCACCGATGAAGCCACAGCCACAAACCTGACGGTCTATCCCAATCCCACCAACGGTTTCCTCACGTTGGAAGGAATCGAAGCCACCGAAACAAAGGTTTTCGACGCCCTTGGCCAGCAAGTTATGAGCTTCAAAGGAAACAAGGCGCACTTGGGACACCTTTCGCAAGGCGTTTATCTTCTGAAATCAACCGACACGGATGGCTTCATACACCAAAACAGGGTTGTAGTGAGACATCGGCAATAGAAAAAAAGACCGTTGTAGCAAAAACCAAAAGAAAAAAGTTGTATTTTAGCCGATTATTTTATGTTGAAGCGTTGGAGGTAGAACTGCCGAACCTATAAAAAGGCAGCAGCCTATCTCCAACAACTGACAAAAGCGAATGGAAACAGTCAAACAATTAAACAGTTAAACAATAAACAATCAACACAATGAGCACTATCAAAGATTTGGAACCGAAAGGCGTGTTCAGCAACTTTTACAGCCTGACACAGATTCCTCGCCCTTCGAAGAAAGAAGCCAAGGTGATTGCCTTCATGAAGCAATGGGGCGAAGACCACGGCCTTGAGACCATGGTCGACGACTGTGGCAATGTCATCATCCGCAAACCCGCCACGCCTGGCATGGAAAACCGCAAAGGCGTCATCCTGCAAGCCCACTTGGACATGGTTCCGCAAAAGAACGCCGACAAGGTGCACGACTTCGAAAATGACCCGATTGAGACCCGTATCGAAAACGGTTGGGTGAAGGCCAATGGCACCACCCTTGGCGCCGACGACGGACTGGGAGCCGCTGCCGCCATGGCCGTACTCGAAGCCACTGACCTGCAACACGGTCCCATCGAAGCCCTCTTCACCATCGACGAAGAGACCGGCATGACGGGCGCCAACAAATTGCAGCCCGGCGTGTTGCAAGGCGACATCCTGATGAACATGGACTCGGAGACCGAAGGCGAGCTCTACGTGGGCTGCGCCGGCGGCGTCGACACCATCGGTACTTGGACACCAACTTTTGAAAGCATTCCCGCCAACATGGTCGCCTATCGCCTTTTCGTGAAAGGCCTGAAGGGCGGTCACTCGGGCATGGACATCAACCTGGGCCGTGCCAACGCCAACAAGGTGATGAACACCCTCCTTCTGATGGCTGCTGAGAAATACGGCCTGCGTCTTGCTTGCATTGACGGCGGAAGCCTGCGCAACGCCATCCCTAGAGAGTCGGAAGCCATCGTCTTGGTCCCTGCCGACAAGGAAGCTCAATTCAAGCAATACGCCGCCGAATTTGAAGGCATCTGCAAGGAAGAATTCGCTCAGGCCGAGCCCGAATTGGCCATCGTTTGCGAGCCTGCCGCCATGCCCGACAGAGTCATCGACGTGAAGACGCAAAACAACATGTTCACCGCCATCGCCCGCTATCCCAACGGTGTCATCGCCATGTCGAAAGACTTTGAAGGCACGACCGAGACATCGAGCAACCTAGCCACAGTGAAGATGGAAGACGGCAAGATCACCTGCGCTGCTTTGACCCGCAGCCTCGTCGACGCCGACAAGGACAAACTCGCCGAACAAATCCGCAAAAACCTTACCGATAATGGTGCCGAGGCCTACTCGACCGGCGACTACCCAGGCTGGAAGCCCAACATCAACTCGACCATCCTCAACCTGATGAAGAAGGTCTACAACGACAAGTTCGGCAAGGAGCCCAAGGTGATGGTCATCCACGCTGGCCTGGAATGCGGCATCCTCGGATCGAAGTACCCGAACTGGGACATGGTCTCGTTCGGCCCGACCCTAGTTCACCCCCATTCCCCCGACGAAGCCCTGCTCATCGAGAGCGTGCAACCCTTCTGGGACTTCCTCGTCGAGACGCTGAAGAACATCCCCGAAAAAGAGGTCATTGCATAAATAACTCATAACCAATGATTTGAAAAAGGCGAAATCAGATTTGGTTTCGCCTTTTTCATTTTTTTCGGAAAAAATGTTGGAGTAAAGGAAATTCTTTGTACTTTTGCAGCCCGATTCAAAGGGATTTCAGTGTAAAAAGAACAAATAAATAAGATACAGAGATGAAGCGCACTTATCAACCATCGAACAGAAAACGTAGAAACAAACACGGTTTCAGAGAAAGAATGTCAACGGCTAACGGCCGTAAGGTTTTGGCCCGCAGAAGAGCCAAAGGCCGCAAAAAACTTACAGTTTCTGACGAGTATTAATTTTCGGAAGCCGTTATATTTCTTATTTAAGGTAACGAAGGCGACCCCGCAAGGGAATCGCCTTTTGTTGTTTTATCTTGTCGCAAACGGCATCTCGCAGTTTGTTTTTTAACTGCGAGACGCAATTCACGACAGTTTCTCGCAACGGAAGATGACTTCCTCTCCCCTACGCGCCAAGTGCATCCGTTCGCGTTGTTCGTCGGGTATCTCATAGTAAATCCTATCCTCCGTCACCTTGAAGCCCGCCTTGCGCAGCACCTCGGCATAATCGCGGCCAAACTGGCGCACGTGGTCGTATTGGCCAAAGAGACGCTCGCGTTCCTTGGGGTCGGTGATGCTCGGATCCTCGAACGTGTCGACATCGGGATTGATAGGCACCAGCAGAATGGCCCAGCCTCCCGGCTTCAGAATCCTTTTGATTTCAGAAAAGGCCTTGTTGGCATCGTTGACGTGTTCAAGGACATGGTTGCAGATGACCACATCGTAGGTGTCGCTCGGCTGGTCGATGGCGGTCACGTCGAGATGCAGGTCGGCAATAGGCGAATCGAGGTCGGCAGTGGTGTAATCGAGGTTCTTCAGGGCACGAAAACGCTTCAGGAAAGGCTGCTCAGGCGCGAAATGCAAGACCTTGAGCGGCGCCGTGAAGAAATCCGTCTTCTCTTTCAAATAAAGCCAAAGCAAACGATGGCGTTCGAGCGACAAACACTTGGGGCACAAGCGGTTGTCCATAGCCTTGCCATAGCCATACGGTAGAAACTTTCGGAAATGTCCGCCGCAAACGGGGCATTCCACCTTGTTGCCCAAATAGAACGGACGTATGAGCCAGCTGAACAAGTAACTCAGTTTGATAAGCCACTGGCGAGGGAAAATCTTGGTGAATAAGGAGATGAGTTTTTTCATTTCAAAAATAGATGATTGATAACGCAAAAATACACAAAGAAACTTTATCTTTGCAAAAAATTCGGAAAATGCTGTTTTCAATCATCATACCTGTCTTCAACCGGCCACAGGAAGTCGATGAGCTGCTGGAAAGCCTTTGCACACAGACTTTCAACGACTTCGAGGTTGTTGTTGTGGAGGACGGATCGACGGAAAAATGCGAGGAAGTCTGCCAAAAATACACCGACAGATTGACGCTTCGATACCATTTCAAGCCCAACAGCGGCCCCGGCCCGTCGCGCAACTACGGTGCCGAACGCAGCCAAGGCGAATACCTTATCATATTGGACTCGGACGTCATCGTTCCCGTCGATTATTTGGCAATCGTCAAAAGCGAACTCGACCGCGAGCCTTGCGATGCCTTCGGTGGTCCCGACCGCGCTCATCCGTCGTTCACGCCCATACAGAAGGCCATCAACTATGCGATGACCTCGTTTTTCACCACAGGCGGCATCCGTGGCGGTGCGAAGAAATTGGACAAGTTTTATCCACGCAGCTTCAATCTTGGAATAAAAAAGTCGGTTTTCGAAGCCTTGGGAGGCTTTGCTCCCATGCGCTACGGCGAGGACATCGACTTGAGTACCAGAATTTTCGCCAATGGTTATTCATGCAGGCTTTTCCCAGAGGCTTACGTTTACCACAAGCGTCGAGTCAAGTTCAGTTCATTTTTCCGACAGGTGAAACACTCGGGCGAGGCGCGTGTCATCCTGAAAAAGAAATACCCTGACACCTTCAAGCTCGTGCATCTGCTGCCCGCCGCCTTCGTCGTGGGCAACCTGTTCTTGGTCGTCATGGCACTCTTCCACCACTGGCTTTGGCTCGCCCCTATCCTACTCTACTGCTTGATGGTCTTCGTCGACTCACTGATAAAAAACAAAGATATGAAAGTCACATTACTTTCTGTTCCAGCGGCTTATGTGCAACTTTTCGGTTATGGAACAGGATTCATCAAAGCCTCATGGAACGACATTTTACGCAAAAAAATGCCATCGCAAGGGGAAAAAACGTAATTTCGCAGCACCTATATATAATATACCATGGGAGGATTTTGGAAGATATTGCTTACCGCCGTCTTGATTTTCTACGTTTTCAACATGATTATCAACTTGATATTCAGGAGAAAAGCAAGAAAACTGCAACAGCAAATGGAAGAAAGCCTGAATAACGACCGCAATACGCAAACTGAAGACGAAACAAAGCCCCATGTTGACCCAAACATTGGAGAATACACTGATTACGAAGAAGTTGAATAGAACAAAACAAACATCATGAAGAATACTTTTTTCCAAAAGAACAAAACTGTACTCAGCATCGTGGCCGCCATCATCGCCTTTGCGGTCATCACGTTGGTTTATTTCAGCCCGGTGCTGCAAGGCAAACGCATCAAACAGCACGACATCGAGATGCATCTCGGTATGTCACAAGAGATTACAGAGTTTCGTGAGGCCACGGGTGAACAGACGCTGTGGACCAACGCACCCTTTGGCGGAATGCCAGCATGGAATATCTCCGTGCCCGCGAAGGGCAACCTTACCAACCCAATTTACAAGGGTCTGAGCTTGGGATTTCCACACCCTATCGGCTCCGTATTCATCTGTATGTTAGGCTTTTTCATCCTGCTCTTGGTACTCGATTGCGGCTTTTGGATCAGTTTTGTCGGAGCCATAGCCTACGGTTTCACGTCCTACCTATTCATCGTCATCGGGGCGGGACACAACGCCAAGGCCATGGCCATGGCCTATATGGCACCTGTCATCGCCGGCGTACTGTTGGCCTACAAAGGCAAATACCTGTGGGGGTGGATTTTGACCGCCTTCGCGTTGGCTTTTGAGGTGCGCACCAACCACCTGCAAATCACTTATTATTTGGCTCTGACCATCGTCATTTTGGTCATCGCAGAGTTCATCAGCGACATCAAAAGCAAGAGGTTGGGACATTTCTTCAAAGCTTCGGCAGGGCTGGTGGTGGCTGCCATTCTTGGCGTACTCACCTGCTCAACAGCGCTTTATGGAAACTATGAGTTCGGAAAAGAAACCACCCGTGGCAAACCGGTGCTGACCCGTAACGAAGACAACCAAACCAAGGGCCTCGACCGCGACTACATCACCCAATGGAGCTATGGCAAAGGCGAGACTTGGAGCCTGCTGATTCCCAACGCCAAAGGTGGCGCTTCGGCCTATATCGGCAAGCAAAATCCCGCCTTGGACAAGGCCGACCGTCAATTCAGGGAAAGCATCGCGCAGAGCAACGCCTATTGGGGCGACCAACCCGGAACGAGCGGCCCAGTGTATGTAGGTGCCATCGTGGTGTTCCTCTTCGTCCTCGGAGCCTTGACCGTGAAGGGTAAGCTGAAATGGGCTTTGCTCATCGCCACCCTGCTCTCCATCCTGCTCAGCTGGGGCAAGAACTTCATGGGATTCACCAACTTCTTCTTGGATTATATACCTGGTTACGACAAGTTTAGGGCGGTCAGCATGACCTTGGTCATCGCTGAAGTAACCATGCCGTTACTCGGTTTCTTGGGGTTGGCCGAAATCGCCAAGAGTCCTGAGAATTTCAAGCAAAACATGAAGAAATTTTATATCGCCTTGGGCATCACGGCAGGCATCTGCCTCGTGTTCTACATCGCGCCCAAAGTATTCTTCAACTTCCTCAGCCAAGGCGAAGCCGAGCAGTTTGCGGCCATGAGCAAAGGCAAGGACGGAGCACTTTACGCCAACTTCGCCACGCAACTTGAGAACGTGCGCGTAGCCATCTTCCGCAAGGACGCGATGCGCAGCCTGCTGTTCATCATCCTTGCCGCCGTGCCGTTGATCCTCTATGGCAAGGGCAAGCTGAAGGGACAAATCACCTTCCCCATCCTCGCCGTGTTGGTGCTCATCGACATGTATCCCATCGACAAGCGTTACCTCAACAACGACAAGTTCGTGAGCCAGCAGAAATACGACAAACCCTTTACCGCCACGGTGGCCGACAAAGCCATCCTGGAAGACAAAGCACTGGATTTCCGTGTAGCCGACATCACCAAAGACATGTTCAACGATGCCAGCACCTGCTATTTCCACAAGTCGCTGGGCGGTTACTCGGGCGCAAAGCTCCGTCGTTACCAAGACGTGATTTCACAATACCTTGGCGGCGAACTCAACCAACTCCGCAAGGCCCAAACCGCGCAAGACCTAATGCTGAGTTTGGAACAGCAAAAAGTCGTCAACATGCTGAACACCAAGTATGTCATCTACAACCCCAACGCTCAACCCTTCCCCAACCCTTACGCGATGGGCAACGCCTGGGTTGCGAAAGACATCCAATGGGTCGACACGCCTAATGACGAAATCGATGCCATAGGCACCACCGACCTGCAGCACACCACCATCGTGAACAAGGAATTCGAGCAACAGGTTGGGAATTACAGACTTACGGATAGCATTTTGCCCGAAATCACGTTGGTGGATTATCAGCCGAACAAGTTGACCTATCGATTCAGTGGCGTTTCAACAGGCTCAACGGTCTCCAACTTCTTAGTGGTTTTCTCTGAGATTTGGACTTCGAAAGGCTGGACGATGTACGTCGACGGGCAAGAACAGCCCTTAATGCGTGCCAACTACATCCTGCGTTCAGCGTTGATTCCCAGTGGTGAGCACGAGATTGTGATGGAATATGCGCCCAAGGCCTGGACGGTGGGTAACACGGTCTCGTTCATCAGCTCGCTCATCATGATCTTGGGCCTGATTGCAGCCTTGATTTACACAGGTCGCCTCAAAAGCATGGAAGGTAGCGCCGCCTCTTTTGGCATACTTGGCGCCATAATCTACACTTTCTTCCCCAAGAAAAAAGAAAACGAATGATGAAGCGCGTTCTGATCATCACGTACTATTGGCCCCCATCAGGCGGCAGCGGCGTGCAACGTTGGCTGAAGATGTCGAAATACCTGCCCGAGTACGGCTGGCAGCCCGTGATTTACACTACAGAAAACGCTGAATATCCGATCGTTGACCCCTCATTGGAGAAAGATGTCTCGTCCAAGGTCGAAGTCATCAGACGTCCCATTTTTGAGCCCTACACCTTTTATAAAAAGTTCCTCGGCATCAAGCAGGAGGAGACCGTGAAGATGGGTTTCATCGAGGAAAAAGAGAAGAAAAAAAGCTGGAAGACCGACCTCTCGCTGTGGATTCGCGGCAACCTTTTCATCCCTGATGCTCGACGGTGGTGGGTAAAGCCATCGGTGAAGTACCTGAAAAGCTACCTGAAAGCACACCCCGTTGATGCCATCATCAGTACGGGTCCACCCCACTCCATGCACCTGATTGCCATGAAGTTAAAAGAGGAATTGGGGCTTCATTGGATTGCCGACTTCCGCGACCCCTGGACCGAGATCGACTACTACCACGACCTACACCTCACCCGTTGGGCCGACCGCAAGCACCACAGATTGGAAAAAGAAGTGCTGACCAAGGCCGACAAGGTGGTCACCGTGGCACCCGATGGTGCGAAACGGCTGGGGCGCATCGGCAACCGCAACGTCAGGGTCGTCTACAACGGCTTCGACCGCGACGATGATGCCATGACAACCGTTGTCAAGCCCGAAAAGTTCACCATCACCTATCTCGGCGTGCTGTCGAAGATTCAGAACCCCGAGAAGCTATGGGAAGCCCTTGGCGAGTTAGCCAGAGAAAACGACGGATTTGCCAACACACTAAAAATCAACATGATTGGTCAAATCGACAGTTCAGTTGTGAAAGCCATTGAGCAACAAGGGCTGAGTCAGTACGTCAGCTATTCGCCTTACATTCCGCACGACCAAGTGTCGGCGGTGCACCGCAGTTCCACCCTGCTCTTGCTCCTGCTCATGCCCGACAGCGAGCCACGCGCCAAGGGACTGCTGACCGGCAAGCTCTTCGAGTATTTGGCCTCGGGCCGACCCATCCTCTGCATCGGTCCCGAAGACGGCGACGCGGCGAGGATCTTAAAGGAAACGGGCGCCGGAACGACAGTCAGTTTCGGGAACAAAGAGAAGATGAAGGAAGTGTTGGGCGACTATTATGCTAACTACCTCGAAGACAACCTTCCTGACAATGCAAACGAAGCCATTGAACGATACTCAAGGAAAGCCTTAAGTCGCCAATTTGCAGAGCTTTTGGACAAACAAAACTAAACAAGCCATGGACAAAGACTATTGGAAAGACATCTATTCAAAACAGTCAGAAGGAGAACGACCTTCTTTATTTGCACAATATATAGCCACCACTTTTCAATTGAGTGGAAAAAGAATCATCGAATTGGGTTGTGGGAATGGCCGCGACGCCATTTTTTTTGCCAATGCTAACGCCAATGTGACGGCTATCGATCAGTGTGACAACATCATCGAATTACTAGACGGCCGTTTTAAGAAAGTCAACAATCTAACATTCAAATGCCTCGATTTCACTTGCTTGGATGACATGATGCCTTTCGATTTCGTATATTCACGCTTCACGCTTCATTCGATATCCAAGGGACAAGAACAAAAAGTTGTGAAATGGGCACATCGCAATCTTAACCCATATGGGAAACTATGCATAGAGGTTAGAGGACAAAAAAACGAGATTTTTCAAGTGGGGATACCTGTTGAAGGAGAGCCAGATGCTTTTATTTTGAACGATCATTACAGAAGGTTTCTCAACTTTGAATCTTTCTGCGACGAACTAAAAACCATCGGCTTTCGAATCGACTACGCCAAAGAGGAGAAAGGTTTTGCCCCATACAATGGAACAAACGAAACCTATATCAGGATAATCGCTTCAAAACAAGAATAATGGAAAATTTCTCCCAATACAACGGCGAGGGAACAACGCTTCGCAAAATGCAACTTCGCCTTTTAGACATCCTTACCGAGATTGACAAAATCTGCCGGAAGCACGATATTCAATACTGGATTGATTTCGGGACATTACTCGGTGCAGTGCGACACAGAGGTTTCATCCCATGGGACGACGACATCGATGTCGCCATGCCAAGCGAAGACTACCGCCGTTTTTTGGAAATCGCGCCAAAGGAGCTCCCCGACAATTTGTTCCTCCAGACCCAATCAACAGACACCTCCTATCACTTCCTGCTCAACAAGGTGCGCGACAAAAACTCATTTTTCATTACCCAGCACGAAGACTTCACAAAAGACTACAACAAAGGGCTGTACATTGACATATTTGAAGTGGTCCCCTATCCCCAGGTTAATCCAAGATTCCAAAAGAAATTGCTTCGATGGCTCTACAAAACCAACTTCTTTTTTTCGGTAAAACAAAGCGTCACATTAAAAAACCATTTGGCCGCCATCAGTTTTCCTATCATTAAAGGCTCTTTGAATCTAGTTTGGGCCATACTGAATCTGAAGCCCAAAAACAAGTTCGGATATGAAAAACGCTTTAGTCCATACGGCAATTCCTACACTGCCGACATGATTTTCCCATTGAAGGACATTGTTTTTGAAGGAAAAACCTTTTTGGCGCCAGCCAATCCTGACCGTTATCTCACAAGCATATACAAGGACTACATGCGTATCCCTCCCGAAGAGAAGCGCGTCACACACATCATCCATGTCGAAATGCGTTAACCCATGAAAATCGCTATCGTTTCGCAAGGCATTCCCACCAGTCGATATCCTCTCAACGGAGTTTTCGAGTTCGACCAAGCTAAGGCCCTCGCCAAGGCTGGCATCGAAGTTGCTCTTATCGCCATCGACTTCAGGTCGGGGAAGTTCAAGAGGAAATATGGGCTTATGGAATATGAGTCCGAAGGCGTCAGCATATTCGAACTGTCGCTACCCATAGGTGTTTATCGCAGGGCGCTTCCGATACTCCAAATGCTTCTGCTCATCCCCTTCAAAGCCATGCTGAAAACATTTGGGAAGCCACAAATCGTCCATGCGCATTTCTATAGCATCGCTGCCATCGCCTGCAAGCTGAAAAAGAAATACGACATCCCCTTCATCGTCACAGAGCACAGCAGCAAACTCAACAAGCCCATCCAAGGCATTAGCAAACTTGACCAACGGCTGGCAAAAAAAGCCTACCGTTACTGCGACCAGCTGATTTGCGTTTCCAAAGCACTGAGCGACAACATTTTCAATAACTTTGGCAAAAACAGTGTCATCATCCCCAATATGGTTGACGATTCGGTTTTCGAATGTCACGATGCCACTATAAGCACTGAGCCCTTCGTTTTCGTATCAGTCGGCAGCCTGAAACCCATCAAGTCTTTCGACAAATTGATTGACGCCTTTGCAAAGCTTAAAGGAGAGGCCAAGCTATTTATCATTGGCGACGGCACGGAAAGGCGAAAACTGACCAACCAGATTATTCAATTGGGATTGAAAGACCATGTGCATTTACTTGGCCAACTTGAGCGTTGCGTCATTAACCAAGTTTTCCAAAAGAGCCACGCTTTCGTGTTAGCCTCAAAAAGCGAAACCTTTGGCGTGAGCTATATCGAAGCAATGTATGCAGGACTTCCTGTCATCGCTACCCGTTGTGGAGGTCCAGAGTCTTTTGTCGACAAAAGCAACGGCCTCCTTGTCCCCGTCGATGATGAGCAAGCCCTCATTCAAGCCTTGGAGGATATGCGGCGGCACTATACTGCCTTTGACCGATTGGGCATTTCACAGACCTGTCACAAACGCTTTTCACCAACTACCGTAGCCAACGAAATTATCAAAACATACCAATCAAAGCTAGGTTTTTAATAAAAAAACAAAATCCTAGTATGGTGGATTTTTTTTTATACCTTTGCAAGGTAAATCTATAGCCATCATGAAACGAATTGTTTTCATACTTGCATTGGTTTGGTTAACATTGCCCTTGTTTTGCCAAACCGTCAACATCGGAGACATCCTATGTACCGATGGGAGCATCATTGCCCCAGAAGCCTATGCCTCATCGGGCAGAACAGCCAAAGGCATAGTCTTTTATGTGGACGAAACCAACCTACACGGATGGGCTGTGCACCTCCAATACCAAGGCTCCTTGCTTTGGAGTACCGAACGCCAGGACATTCCTGGCTTAAACAACTATTTCCGATTCCGTGAAGCGATTACCGATTTCGACGGTTACGAAAACACTAGAATCATCAGAGCAGCAGGCAATGCCGCAAGGTATCCTGCAGCATGGGCTGTCGATTTCGACAACGGATGGTATTTGCCTGCAGCTGGCCAGATACGCTACCTTTACGGCTATATTCCCGAGCTCAACAACGCTATCGGTATTGTTGGTGGCGAGCCGTTTACCTTATCCGACAATTTGTGGCTATGGGCTTCTACGGAAGGTGGCCTTGAAGACGCTTGGGACATCAACTACAACGGCGACGAAGGCCATAGCAAAAAAAACGACCACCGTTTTCGCGTTAGAGCAGTGATTAACTTCTAATACAGATTGCACCATGAAACGAAACCTTATTTTAACCGCTTACCTACTGCTTGCAACCGCGTGTTCGCTGTGTGCCCAAACTTACAAAATCGGGGACCTCATCACCAACCCAGACGGTTCGAAAGGTATCGTTTTCTACGTGACTCCTGACCGTACCGATGGCTGGATGGTGGCCCTGAACGACCTGCCCGTCCGGAATTGGGGCAACACGAATGACATCCCAACTCTTCAAAACATCAGCGACCTGAATGAGCGACTTCTTGAAACAGATGGTTACCACAACACTGATAATATCAGGCAGTTTCATGACCAATTGGGCTACGATCCGAATACTTATGGCGCGGGCGTGGTGGATTTTCCCAACGAATGGTACATCCCTGCCACTGGGCAGCTGATGAAACTAATCAGTGCCTACAGCACCATCGAAACCAAAATCCTTCAAGCAGGAGGGACCAAGATGCTAACTCAGCCCTATTTCAGTAGTACCGAAGCACAGCCTGGTCAAGTTTGGGTTGTGCATTTCGGCAGTCCTTATAACGACGGCGGGGGCCGATTCGAAAACAAGCCTAAAGATGAGATATGCTACTTCAGGGCCGTGAGAAACATCAAATCGCAAACAACTCCCCTGCCTATCCCCTCCTTCCCCGACAATGTCATCGAAACCGATTGTAACCAACCGCTGGAAGGCAATCCATGGGACATTCATTTGCTTCACTCTAGCAACGAAGAAGATGTATCTTCCTACGCTCCAATTATGGTGGGCGACATTGACGGAAACGGAATGACCGACATCGTCGTGACGCAATACAACGGCAACAACTACCGAAGCCAACACATCTATGTCTACAACGGCTATGATTTGAGTTTACAGCATTCGTTTACAGTTCCCGACACCATTTACCTTTCCAACGGTCCCTATGCCATAGGCCGCTATCCCAAACCCGACGGCACGATGCAAGGTGCCATCTTCACCCACTGCTACGACAAGCGAATCAGGGCTTACGCTATCGATGGCACCCTGCTGAACACTTCCGACCGTCCCACATCATGTCATGGTATGGTTTCACTTGCCGACTTCAACGGCGATGGCTACCCAGAGGTGTATGCGGGAAGTGACATCTTCGATGCCGCCACATTGAAATGGCTTTGTTCAGGCCCAGAAAACGGCAACAAAGGCTTGAGTCATAGAGGATCACCGCTTTACAGCTACGGAGCCTATCACCATACCTATTACGCCGTTTCGCTTGCATATAATGTTCTCGACGACGAACACCAAGAACTGATTTGCGGCAACACCATCTACAACGTAAACATTGTCAGCCGTACTAACCCAAACCTGAATTCCATTACCGTCAACAAAACAATTACGCCTCCCACTGGGTTCACACCAGATGGACATGTGTGCTTTGCCGATTTCGACCTTGACGGCGAAACTGAGATTCTTGTCAACCGATGCAACACCAACGATCAAATCGTTGACGACAACTATTTCTATGCCTATAAGCCTTCAAACGGACAGATTTTGTTCCAAAAGGCTCATCTTTGCGCCAGCACAAGTTTCGTTTTCATAGGCAACATCGACAGCGAGCCTCATCCCGAGATCGTCTTCCTTGAAAACCAACCCAATGGGCAAAGCGAAAAGATATTCTGTTGGCGCTATACGACCCAAAGCGGATTGGAGACCATTTGGTCGCAATACCACGACGACAAGTCGGGCATGACCGCAATGACCCTGTTCGACTTCAACCAAGACAATATCATGGAGCTCGTTTACAGAGACAATTACAACTTGCGCATCATCAACGCCAGTGGCAAAAGCCACATCACAGGCAACGATACCATTAGACCTTATAATATCTTCACCCGAACAATCAGGGCTGGGACCGGCATTGAATACCCCGTGGTGGCAGATGTGAATGGCGATGGCGTAGCCGAAATTGTGGTCACAGGCATGCTCGACCAGACTTCCTCCGCCGACATTGGATATGGTGGCATTTACTTGTTCGGCAGTCCCGGCAACTGGGCAGCAGCGCGACCTGTGTGGAACCAATACATGTACCACGTCACCAACGTCAACGAAGACCTGACCCTCCCGACCTATTGCTTCGACAAGGCGACAGTCTTCACCGCCCCCGACGGCACCGTGCGCCGACCTTACAACAACTTCCTGCAGCAGGCTGGCTACATCAACCAATACGGAGAGCCATACAATCCTGGTGGCATCATAGAGGCCGACATCTTTGGCTCGGGTTGCGTTTCCTTCACTTTCCACGATTCCACCTACTACCAAAGCGGCATCTACGACCAACTTGTGGAAACCTCGGCTGACTGCGACACGCTCTACCACGTCAACGTCAGCATTGGCGGAACCGTCACCCACGAGTTCTCGGACGTGTTCTGCGGTCAATATATCTGGAACGACACCGTCTATCACGAGCCTGGCGACTACACCCAGCATTTCGTCGCACCCGCAGGCTGCGACAGCATCGTCACACTCCACCTTTCCTTAGCCGAAATGCCTGCCGTTCCCAACATCAACGGACCTCAGGAAGTCTACGTCTCGACCGACATGGTGTTAGGCGAGTATCTCTATTCCCTCCTCAACGCCGACCCGACGCTCCAATACGATTGGGAACTCGTTGGCGCCGACTGGGTTATGCACCCCGACGGATCGCAATGCTCACTCCTCGTCACCACACCTGGCACTGCCACCCTCAAGGTCAAGGCGTGGAACGACTGCGGCTTCAGCGAGCAGGAAATCATCATCCATGCAGGGTTCCACGACGTGGACGAACATGACGCGGTCCGCGTAAGGCTTTACCCTAACCCTGCCAAAGACAAAGTCTATGTTGAAGCCGAAGGAATCGTTAGCGTCAGGTTTTACGATTTGCAGGGCCGATATGTCTTCGAGGTATCGGAAAAGCACGACCAAAAGGTCGAAATCAATTTGCAAAACCTCTCATCAAAGCTTTATGTCGTCGAGGTCGTCACCAACCAAGGCGTAGCTAGAGCCAAACTTAACATTGAAACGCCATGAAAACACGGACTTCTTTTATCATATTGTCCATTTTCCAAGGGCTTTTCCTATGGCCATTATGCGGTTGGGGTCAATCTTTCCCCGACAATATCATCGAAACCGATTGTAACCAGCTCATTGAAGGCAACGACTGGAACGTGGAATTGCTCTACTCGACACAAAACGAAGACATTGCCTCGTATGCGCCCCTCGTGGCAGGCGACATTGACGGAAACGGCGTCGTGGACATTTTGATTTCGCACTTCAACGGCAACAACTACCGCACCAACACCCTTGACATCTACAGTGGGGCCGACCTTTCGCTGCAATACAGGTTCAACATTCAAGACTCCATCTACAACACCACGGGCAACTACGCAATTTGCCGGTATCCCAAGCCCGATGGCTCGCTACAAGGGGCCATTTTCGTCCACAGCTACGACAGGAAGATACGTTCCTATTCCATTGATGGAACACTGCTTAACGTTTCCGACCGCGCCACCACTTGCGAAGGCATGGTGTCGTTTGCCGACTTCAACGGTGACGGCTACCCAGAGGTGTATTCGGGAAGCGACATCTTCGACGCTGCCACGCTGAAATGGCTTTGCTCCGGCCCCCAAAATGGAAACAAAGGTGAGAGTTACAGAGGCTCAGCCCCCGGTGTAGTCAACAGCCACCGCTGCTATTACGCCATGTCGTTGGCCAGCAATGTGTTAGGCGATGCAAGGCAAGAACTGATTTGCGGCAATACCATCTACGACGTGAGCATCGTCAGCCGCACCAATCCCGCCTCGAATTCCATCAATGTCAACAAAACCATTACACCGCCTAGCGGATACTCGCCCGACGGCCATGTCAGCCTCGCCGATTTCGACCTTGACGGGGAATGTGAGGTGCTTGTCACCCGCAACGACACCGACGACCACACCATCAGCGACGTCTATTTCTACGCCTACAAGCCCTCAAGCGGACAAATCACTTTCCAAAAAACCGTCCACAGCCTTTGCACAGGCTATCCCCTCATCGGTAACATCGACAACGACCCGCACCCCGAAATCGTCTTCCTCGAAAAGCAAGAGTCGTGGAACCCCATGTATATCTATTGCTGGCGCTACACAACGCAAACCGGGTTTTCGACGGTGTGGCAATACCATCATAGCGATGCATCGGGACAAACGGGTATCACCTTGTTCGACTTCAACCAAGACGACATCATGGAAATCGTTTACCGCGACAGCGACAACCTGCGCATCATCAACGGCAACACCCACTCGCCCCACAACCTTTTCTCACGCAGGATGGCCGCTGGAACAGGCTGCGAATATCCCATCGTTGCTGACATCAACGGTGACGGCCATGCCGAAATCGTCGCCACAGGCTTGCTCGACCAATCGGCCAACCTCCCTGGCTATGGCGCTATACACGTCTTCGGCAATCCAGGCAACTGGTCGCCGGCACGTCCTGTCTGGAACCAATACATGTACCACGTCACCAATGTCAATGAAGACCTGACCATCCCGACCTATTGTTTCAACAAGGCCACCGTCTTCACCGCTCCCGATGGCACGGTAAGGAGGCCCTACAACAACTTCCTCCAACAAGCCTACTACATCAATCAATATGGAGAGCCGTATAATCCTGGCGGCATCATAGAGGCCGACATCTTTGGCTCGGGTTGCGTTTCCTTCACTTTCCACGATTCCACCTACTACCAAAGCGGCATCTACGACCAACTTGTGGAAACCTCGGCTGACTGCGACACGCTCTACCACGTCAACGTCAGCATTGGCGGAACCGTCACCCACGAGTTCTCGGACGTGTTCTGCGGTCAATATATCTGGAACGACACCGTCTATCACGAGCCTGGCGACTACACCCAGCATTTCGTCGCACCCGCAGGCTGCGACAGCATCGTCACACTCCACCTTTCCTTAGCCGAAATGCCTGCCGTTCCCAACATCAACGGACCTCAGGAAGTCTACGTCTCGACCGACATGGTGTTAGGCGAGTATCTCTATTCCCTCCTCAACGCCGACCCGACGCTCCAATACGATTGGGAACTCGTTGGCGCCGACTGGGTTATGCACCCCGACGGATCGCAATGCTCACTCCTCGTCACCACACCTGGCACTGCCACCCTCAAGGTCAAGGCGTGGAACGACTGCGGGGTCAGCGAGCAGGAAATCATCATCCATGCGGGGTTCCACGACGTGGATGAAATGCAGACCATCCCTGTGAACATATACCCCAACCCTGCCAAGGACAAGGTCATTATCGAATCGGAAAACATGCTGAAAATCAAGTTGATTGACATTCATGGACAAGTTTTGGCTGACATAGATTGTAGTGACCGCAACGCATCTTCACTTGATATAGCAAACTATGCTTCAGGGATTTATATCATTGAAATTGTCACTGAACGAGGCACAGCGAGGAAAAAAATCGATGTTCGGCAGTAAAGTTCAAAAAAAGTATACCTTTGCACATTGAAACGGAAAAACAAACTCTATTCACCATGAGAAAAAAACTATTGCTTTCAGCGTTTGCCATCATCTCCATTGTTGGCTTCGGACAGAATGTCCGCGTCGGCGACATCCTGTGCGTTCAAGGGACCGATACCATCATTGTATCCCCCAACGACTACAACGGAGGTGGCATCGGGGTGGTCTTCTACGTCGACGAGACTGGTCGTCATGGATGGGTGCTCCATCCTGACATACAAACCCAGCAAATATGCTGGTCAAACTACAACGAACTCCCCTGGGGCCTGACCGGTTGGCTTTCCCAACGCGAAGCCATCTACGACCTTGATGGCTACGACAACACAGGATTCCTGCGGTCGGCATCAGAATACGACCACAACAGATATCCGGGTGCCTGGGCTGTCGATTTCGAGCATGGCTGGTATTGGCCTTCAATCGGGCAGCTCAACATCCTATACGGCAGTATCCCCATCATCAACAACTCCCTGAAGCTGATTGATGGCTTACAGATACAAGGCAAATGGTTCTACTGGTCTTCATCAGTATACGGTTACGACAACGACTGTGCCCTTTATCTGGGATATGACGGTCGATTAGGTGCCATCGTCAAAACCAGAACAGACCTGAACGGAATCCCTATGAGTATCCGCAGCATCAGAAACTTCTAAATCATCAAGCCATGAAAAGAAAGACTATCATCGCCATATTGCTCAGCATCACCACGGTTTTGGGATTGCAAGCGCAAGAATACCACTTAGGCCAATTGGTCACCAACCCCGACGGCAGCCAAGGTGTGGTGTTCTATCTTAACGAGGACGGCACCGCAGGCTGGATGGTGGCGCTGCACGATGCAGCCGAAAACATCCCGTGGGGCTTGACCGACGAAATAGAAGGCCTGCCGCACGTCATCAACACCAACAACGACATCTTGACCAGCGCCTTCGCGGACACCGACGGTTATTCCAACACGCTCTCCATCCTCGCCCACTACCAGTCGACTGGCTATACCGGACAATATGCAGCCGCCGCTGTCGACATCGACAATGGTTGGTATCTGCCTGCCGCAGGGCAGCTGAAAATGCTGTATGTCAACGCCATCTTCTACGAACCTACGCTCACCATAGCAGGAGATCCCATGGGGTTGCATCCCTATTGGTCGAGTACGCAGGAAAACGACGAAAGAGCCTGGTATGTGCATTTCGGGTCACCCTACCCCGATGTAGCCTGGGCCTGGAATGCCTACATCGCCATATGCCAAAAGGACGAAATATCAGCTCCCTATGGAGGCAATTTCGCCGTAAGGGCCATTCGCGACCTTGAGTTCTCACCCTTCCCATTCGTCGGCCAGCTTCACGAGCCGGCACCCATTTGTGACGAAGGGCCGCTTGAGCTGACGCTGCCCACTTTATACAATATAGTCGACTACGGCTGGGAAATCTCGCAAGACGAAGCGTTCACCAGCCCTATCGCCTACACCGGCCAAATCTTAGACATCTCATATGACGGATGGTATCTTCGCCTTTGGGCCACCAGCGACGAAGGTACAATCCATAGCAACCTCGTCCGCATCACGGTACATGAGAGCAGCATCAGCCATACCACAGCATCAAGCTGCGAATCGTATATCTGGAACGGCCAAACCTACAGTGAATCAGGTATCTACCAAGCCACTTTAGTCAACCAATGGGGCTGCGACAGCATCGTCACGCTGGATTTGACCATCAACCATGCGGAAGAATACTTTGTACCCTACCCCATCTACGCTTGCAACACCTACGAATGGGGCAATATGACACTCAACCAGAGCGGCGTCTACCACCAAACCTTCACCAACCAACTGGGCTGCGACAGCATCGTTACCTTGAGTCTTTACATCTACCACAGTGTTGAGCACCAGTTTGAGCACACCGACTGCGGCATATACGAATGGAATGGGCAAACCTATACGGAGAGCGGCGATTACGAGCAAACCTTCACAACCCCCAACGGCTGCGACAGTATCGTCACCCTACATCTTAACATGATTGATGCCTACAACGTTGCATGCGACACCACAGTTTGCGAAAGCTTCGTTTGGAATGGACAGGAATACACGCTATCAGGACAATATGAGCAGACCTTCGTCTCAAGTCACGGCTGCGACTCGGTGGTCAACATGCATCTCGAAATTTGGCAACGTCCCGCTCCGATTCCCGAAATCACAGGTTTGCAAGAAATATTTGTTTCGACCGACGTCGTCACCAACCAATACAACTACCACATTGATTCCGTTGCTTACGCCACCCGTTACGAATGGTTTTGTGAAGGACCTGACTGGATTGTGGACACCTTGGGGACACGCTGCACCTTAATGACTACCTCGCCAGGCAACACGACCCTGAAAGTGAGGGCTTGGAACAACTGCGGCTTCAGCGAACAAAGCATCATCATCCATGCGGGATTCTACGATGTGAATGATTTTCAGGACATTCCTGTGGCACTTTATCCCAATCCGGCAAACGACAAGGTGACCATCGAAGCAGAAGGCATCGAGCGCGTGAGGGTTTTCGACACCAGAGGGCAAATAGTGAAAGAGATTGAAAACATCAAAGCCGAGCAAGTGGAAATGAACATAAGCCACCTTGAGTCAGCCATTTACACCGTAGAAATATGCACCACTTACGGCAAAGGCTTCATGAAACTGAGCGTAATCCGATAAAACGGTGGTTATTTATCGCGGAAAACATCCCACACACGATCAATCAAGTCATTGACCGACTGTGAGACTTTCAGCTTGTACAACGAAGTCAAGCCAAGCGCGAGGAAAAGCAAAGACTTCAAAGCTGCGTCTAAGGTCAAGCCGACAATCGATTTCTCAAAAGGCTTGACAATGAGTGGTGTCAAAGCACTCGTCCACAGCCAGTTGAGGGCAAACATAACCAACACAATCATTGCTACGGGCAGCAGTTTTCGCGACAGCGGCATCACCCCGATTTTCCACTTGATGAAAACCAAAAGCAAGATGAAATAAACGAAATAAGAGACCAAATTGGCCAAGGCGCCGCCGTTGATGTCCCACCGAGGCACCCACCATGCGTTCAAGACAATCGACATTCCAGCAAGCAACACAGTGAATATCAACGAATAATAGTAATACTTCGAATAACTCAGCACTGTCGTGGTCACAGCAAAAGTGGAATAAACCAAACGGCTCAAAGACAGAAGCAGTACCGCCCATTTGCCGAGGCGATAGATGTCGCCTTTGGGCAGCAAGTCAAAGAGATAGTCGATATTAATCCATACGAAGAACAAGACGAAACCACCAGCGATGAACTGGTGCAAAGTCACGCTTTTGCATAGTTCGTCGGCCCGCTGCACGTCCTTCTTGGCCATCGCCTCGGAGATATGCGGCCGCGAGATAGCGCCCAACGAACGGTAAGGCATCTCGATGACCGCAGCAATGTTGGTGGCAATGGTGAACACGCCTGCCAAGCGGAAGCTCGTCTTGGCCGCGACGAAAAATTTGCTCAGCATGGGAATCACGTTGCCCGCCAAGGCTGCCGTTATCATAAACAAGGTGTAGAAAAGGAAATCACGCTTCAGTTGTGGAGTGATGAATTTCCACTCGATTTTGAACGAGACGCGTTGGAGCGAGAACAGATACACAATGTTGACGAGCGTTGCCAATCCATAAAGCACACAGAACCCAACAATAACGCCATCGAAATCGAGCACCTTATAAAAATAGAGCAGATAAATGGCCAACGTGCCTACACGTAAGCCCACCTCGCGAACAAACTTGGGTAAAACGATGCGAAGCAAAAGATTGCTATTCGTCTCAAATACAGATATATAGAGCGAGAAAAACGCCAAAGGAACGACAAAATTGACATATTTTGCGAACAACTCGGCCCCCACCTCGGAATCCTTGGTAAAGAATTCCACAATCGCGCCTTTAAAGAGGAAAAACGCCAGCAAAAAGAATGAAAAACCGACTAAAGGTACGAGCAAGGTCCAACCGAAAAAGCCGTGGTCGCGGTTATCCTCATCCTTGAAGAAAGGATAATACCGCATCGCCGACGAGTTGGTGCCCAACTGCGCCAATCCTCCAAAAAGCAACGCGCATTGCAACAAGACGTCAATAAGGCCAATCTGTTCAGGCTGAAGGGCTTTCGTCTGGATGAAAAACGTCGTGACGATACCCACGGCCACCCCGATATAGGTGGCAATGGTGCCTTTGATGCTTTGTCGTGCTACGATACCCATGACGTCTTATGCTTCGTTTGGAGAATACTGCTCATCGGAGCGCTTCAACTCGTGCTGCACAAATCTTTCGTATTCCCTGATAATCAGCTCATTCTTCATATTATCCTCTTCCATATTCTGAATCAACGCATTCTGTTCGGCGATATGTTTGCGCAATGAAACTATCTTTTCGTTACGCACCTCTATCGCCGTTTGATAAGCTTGGATGTGTTTTTTCAGGTCTTCGATGACGATTTCGCGACGCAGGTGTTCGTCCTCGGCGTGACTCCGTTTGTCGGCATTGCGACGAATACCCGAATTCAAGTCGTTGCCTGCCAAAATCAAGATGGAGACGACCCAAATCCAAAGCATCAAAATGATAAGAGTGCCAATAGAGCCATAGAGGACATTGTAGCGCGAGAAGTTGGAAATATACACGTTGAAGCCCACCGTAGCAAGGATGAACAGTGCAGTCGCCAATAACGCTCCAGGACTGAAAATCACAAAGTTACGGTATCTTACTTCACCATTGCGGCCCCTGCGTTTGAGTTCCTTGCGATAATGCTCGTTGAACCTGACATTGCCAAAATAATACAGCAACGAAATGCCAAAACACAAGGCGAAGATGCCAATTACCCAGCGCAAGACACTGAACAGGAAGAAGACAAACGAACCGCCCTCAAGGATCTCATGCGTCACCAAATACTTCAGGGCCGTGCCACCTAACGAGATGAGCACTACCGAAAGCACAAGCAATAATCCGATGATAATGAGCATGATGATAGCAAACAAACGTTGTATCAGCCAGCCTTTCAATCCCATCCCCCTACTTGACACATAACTCGCATAGACGTTGCGGAAACCGTTGAAGATGGCCACCACGCCGCTGGAACCGAAAATCAAGCAGAGGAAGATACTCAACGACAGCAAGCCTTCATGCGGTTGGTTCATGATACCATCGATGGTTTCCTTCACGTAATCCATTGTCCCTGAAGGGATGAGAAAATCGTTCAAGGCCAGCATCACCCTTTCGTAAAGATGTGGGATGGGGATGTAAGGAATCAGCGTAAAGAAAAACAGGATAAGCGGGAAAAGCGCCAAGAAGAAATTGAAGGCCACGCCCGCAGCACGGTCGATGGTACGCCCTTTGGTAAACAACTTGATGAAGTCGATGAGCACGTCCAAAAGCGGCACCTGGGTGCCTGGGAAATGCACCATACGAAGGAAATTGTCGTCGCGATGATACCAGTCCTTGAGTTTCTGTATCTTCTCCATTGTCCAAACAACCAATTTCCCGGGTTCCTTTTTCTTCTTGTCCGTCATAAACAGAATTTTACGCTGCAAAAATACGGGTTTTTGGTTCAATGGAGAAAAAAATGTAATTTTGCACATGAAATCGAACGCATAATGAACGAAAAAGAGACCATTTCCCATGAAGGTGTCGTCACAAAGATCACCGACGACGAATTGGAAATCAAGATATTGGCGCAGAGTGCCTGCGCGGCGTGCCACGCCAAAAGTGCCTGTGGCATGGGCGAGCAAGCCGAGAAGATACTGACCGTACCCCGCCCAAAAGACAAGGAATTTAGCCTTATGCAGAAGGTCAACGTCACCATGGCCATCGGGCAGGGCAACAAGGCGGCAGTGTTGGCCTACCTCATTCCTATCCTGTTGCTTTTGGCCGTGCTTTTCGTCTGCCTCGGCTTCGGCCTGAACGAAGGCCTGTCGGCACTCATCAGCATCGTCGCGCTGATACCTTATTATATAGTGCTTTACCTGCGAAGAGATAAACTGAAAAAGCAGTTTTTGTATACAATTGAATAATTTTTCCTTTGTCGAAAAAAGGAGTTTTTGTAATTTTGCAGGTTCAAATTGAAAACAAACTCAAAATTTTATTCTAATGAGTAACACATTACTTATTTCCCTTGCGGTTCTCGGAATCTTGGGCGGCATTTTGGCCGTGATTCTGTACTTCGTGGCACAGAAGTTCAAGGTCGAGGAGAACCCCATGATTGACGAGGTGGAAGCCTTGCTGCCTGGCGCCAACTGTGGTGGCTGCGGCTTTGCGGGCTGCCGTGCCTTGGCCGAAGCCT
>CAMUYT010000006.1 GCA_947164955.1 uncultured Bacteroidales bacterium
ATCGCCAATGGCGTGAAGTACGTCGCTGAGGTCTCCAACATGGGTTGCCAACCCGCCGCTATCGCCGCTTTCCAAGGCGCCAAGATCCCGTTCGGTCCTGGTAAGGCTGTCAACGCTGGTGGTGTTGCCACCTCTGGCCTCGAAATCTGCCAAAACGCCGAGCACCGCAACTGGACTGCCGAAGAGGTCGACAAGAACCTCCACACCATCATGAACAACATCTATGACATGTGCGTCCAGTATGGTAAGCAAGCCGACGGTACCATCAACTACGTGAAGGGTGCCAACATCGCTGGCTTCATGCGTGTTGCCAACGCTATGCTTGCTCAAGGTATCATCTAATACCAGAGTTCAAAAAAACAGGTTTTGCAAGGCGGCTCCAAAAAGGCCGCCTTGCTTTTTTAGGCTGAGGCTCCTGAGCCTGTCGAAGGACCGACCGTAAAATTCAACAACAATGAAACAAACAACCCTTTGTTATCTTGAACGCGGCGACCAATACCTTATGCTGCATCGCACCAAGAAGGTGAACGACATCAACCACGACAAATGGATTGGCGTGGGCGGCAAGTTTGAGGAAGGGGAGAGCCCCGACGACTGCATGAGACGCGAGGTGTGGGAAGAGACCGGCCTCACCGTCACGCGCTGGCGCTACTGCGGCATCGTCACCTTCGTGCACAACATCTATGAAGACGAGCATATGCACATCTTCGTCTGCACCGACTGGACGGGCGAGCAAATCGTGTGCGACGAGGGCGACCTCGAATGGATCGACAAAAGCCACCTTCTTGAACTGCCCACCTGGGAAGGCGACCGTATCTTCCTCAAGCTGATTGCAAAGGAACGCCCCTTCTTTTCCCTGAAACTCACCTATGAATACGACACGTTGAAAGAGGCCGTTTTGGACGGAAAGAAGCTGTAAATGAAGTTTTTCTTGCAAATTTGGTACGTTTTTTGCACTTTTGCACGTTTGTGTAATGTACAAAATAAGGAAAAATGACTAGAATTTTTCGTAATTCTTTGATTGTCAGCGGATTGTTTTTGTTTTCGCTGATAACGTGCTCTACATTGTTTGCACAACAAAACTTGATTACTAATGGTGATTTTGAGGCAGGAAATACTGGTTTTTTCACTAATTATATTTATGAGCCTAATTATGGAATGCTTGCTGGTCGTTATTGTATTGATAATACCGTAGATGGTCATGGTGAAAATAATAGTTTTTTGCCTCCAGATCAAAGTAACTCTACGGGGAAATATATGATTGTGAATGGCTATGGAGGCTCTAATAACCAGAATCAAGTGGTATGGAGACAAACTGTAAATGTTACGAGCGGTACGTGGTATACATTTTCCTTCAAATATGCTAATTTGTCTAAGTATTTTCCGTTTTATAGCGATGGGGCTCAACTTCGTTTTTTGATAAATGGAGTGCAACCATCTGGAGCTCCAGACTACATTCAGCTTAATCCAGGTGATAATACGTGGCATACATATTCTAATTTCCGATGGAACAGTGGTAATTTGTCTGGCTCAATTAATATTGAGTTTCGGGATGTGTTTTCTGGTAATTCAGACCGTGGCGATGACTTTGCTTTAGATAATATTACCTTTGTTCCCGATGTGGTTTATAGCGTCGATGCCGTCGACGATTGGAATGTTTCTGCATGCGCCAACTTAGCTATAGACATCAATGTGTTGGCAAACGACATCATTTCGCCCAACAACAACGATGCCACGGTCATGATTGTGACACAACCCACGCATGGAACTGCCACGGTTTTGCCCGATAAGAGAATCCGCTATACCTTCACGGGAGGAAACTATACCACCGACCAATTGAAATACCGCGTAACCAACCATGGTGTCACCGACGAAGCTTGGGTTCACGTTAGCCTGTCGCAACCGCCAATGGTGGACAATATTGGCACCCCAAGTGTGATTTGTGCAGGAGGCGTCCTCGGACTTGATGCCCCATCGGTCACCCCGGATATGACTGGCCAATGGGTCTCAAGCACGGCTCAAAATGGCACATACACAGCTTTCGACCCGAACAACATTCCCCTCTCGATGAACGGCCGATGGGTGCGCTATTCGGCCACCAACGATTGCGGCGAAGGCCACAGCAACGCCGTGCAAATCACTGTGACCGATGGTCCCAGCTTCTCAGGCCAAACACCTCAAATCCAACCTATTTGCGCAGGTGGAAGCCTTAACCTGACCGCGCCAACCTACAACGCCAATGGCTCGCAGATCCTTAGTTATGGCTGGGTGGCCTCACCAACGGCTGATGGTATCTACACTACTTTTAATCTGAATAATATACCCGCCACTTACAATGGCTACTACATCCGTTATATGGTGGAAGGTAGCTGCGGCCCTGTATACAGCCAACCTGCTCGCCAACTTGTGGTGAATATCCCGCCCGATGTGACGGGTACCCTTCAGGCTCCCGAAGCCATCTGTGACGGAGAGGACCTGACGCTCGTCGTGCCGGATTACGATGGCACTGGCACAGGCGCCTGGGAAATCAGCCAAACACCCAATGGCACCTATCAGCTGTTTAATCCACAGAATGTATCCTCGACCTACAACAACTGGTACCTGCATTACAAAGTGACCAACGACTGTGGTAGCGATGTCAGCAATGCAGTGCAAATCCATATTAACGCTGCGGCCACCATCGCCACGCCTGCCACGCCACAAGCCATTTGTGCTGGCAATAGCCTTGATCTCACCATACCTTCTATTCAAAACAACGGCTCGACCATTACCGACCAAGGATGGCAGATTGCTGCGAATCAAAATGGGAGTTACAACGCATTTAACAACAACAATGTCCAATATTCCTACAATGGCTATTGGATTCGCTATTATGCTGTGAATGAATGCGGAACGACTTATAGTCAAGCCGTGCAAATCACGGTGAACGACATCCCATTGGTGGGCAATATCACGGCTCCTTCGGCCATCTGTGCCGGCGAGGCCTTCACGCTGACCACCCCGACAGTGACGTGGCGCCACACCAACCAAGGCACGGGTACATGGGAAATAGCGCCGACTTCATCAGGCGACTTCACCGCCCTGACCAACAACAACATTCCTTATGCATACAACGGCTACTACCTTCGTTATAAAGCCGTCAACGGATGCGGTGAGGCTTATTCGAGCAACGTGGTGCAGGTGACGGTGTATTCTACAGAGGACACCTACGACGAAATCACGGCGTGCGACACCTACATCTGGAACGGTGTGACTTGCGACCATACCGACGATTACACAGCGCAAGTTCAGAACAGCAACGGATGCACCATCACCGCCCATTTGCATTTCATCTTGAGCGACGCCTACACGGAGACCCAGACCTTCTCGAGCTGCGAATCGTTTACCTGGCCGGTGAATGGACAGACCTATTACACCAGCCAAACCGTCAGCTACACCGTTGAAAGTGGCAATCCGTTGGTGTGCGACAGCATTTTCACCCTCAATTTGACCATCAACAACGCCCCTGAGATCATCGGCAGTGTTGAGGCACCCGGTTCGGTTTGTGCTGGAAGTCCATTGAACGTCAGTGCCCCGCAATTTTCGATGAACCATGTGGAAGGCGGTGATGCCCATTGGGAGTACGCCACCTCATCCAGCGGGCCTTTCACGCCCTTCGACCCATCGACGAGCAACTTGACTTATGGCACATATTATCTCCGCTTCGCGGTCATCAATGCGTGCGACGAAGCATTCAGCAATGTGGTCACCTTCCATGTCGATGACGTGCCGGTGGCCAACATGCAACTTCAAGCGATGCAGGTGTGTCAAGGACAACCGCTCGACCTGCCTGAGACCAACGTGACATGGAACAACGAGAACACGAACGACCGCGTTGCACAGTGGCAGATGTCGTCGACCCAAAACGGCACTTATGCCAACATCGATCCTTCGATGACGATGCAGATGAGCCACAACGGCTATTGGCTGCGGTTCATGGCACAAAATAGCTGCGGCAACGATATTGTCGGTCCCGTCCAGATTACCGTGGTTGACGCATCCGACGAATGGCTCGAAACCATCACGGCATGCGACTCCTACACCTTGCCGTCGGGCGAAGTGATTTCCGAGAGTCAAACCGTGGATTACGAGTCGTTTGACCCTTGTTTCCATCTCGTTCACCAGCCGATTGTGATCAATCATAGCGACTTTGTGGTGGAGTCCATCACTTCATGCCACGAGTCGTATGAATGGCATGGCATGACCTTCAACCACTCCAACCAAACCCAATATGCAACGGTGACGCTGACCAATGAGGCAGGCTGCGACAGCATCGTCGAGCTGCATCTCGATTTCGGCGATTATGCCACCTATACCCATACCAGGACGGCGTGTGGAAGCTATGTCTGGGAGATGAACCCCGGCCATGTCTATTACGAAACGCAACGCGATTCGGTGTTTGTTCCCGCCGTCAGCCAAGATGACTGCGACACTTGGTATTACCTTGACTTGACCTTGGGCCACGACACATTGGTGGATGGCGGATCGATGACGGAATGCAGCGGCTACGAATGGCATGGCGTTGCCTACTACGAGGATGCCGTGGTTTACGACACTCTGCTGACTGCGGTGACGCGTTGCGACAGCATCATTGCCTATCAGCTCCATATCATCGCGCCGTATGAGACGGATACCACCGTGGTGTCGTGCCAACCGATATGGTGGCAAGGCAACTTCTGCGAAGAGGAAGGCGATTATCAACATGTGTTCCAATCGGTGCAAGGCTGCGACAGCCTCGTTGTCATGCACTTCAGTTTGGCCGACCAGCTGGTTCGTGAATTCGACACCTTGGCTTGCGAGCCTTTCGTATGGTACGGCAACCAGTGCACGAATAGCGGGACGACCTACGAGCATCTTTTCCAGACAGCGCAAGGCTGCGACAGCCTCGTGCGCATGCATGTCACCTTCAACGAGATGCAAGTCTTGACTGACACCATCCGTGCTTGTGATTATTTCGAAATCGGCGGTGTGGTATACGATGAGCCTGGCATCACTTTTATCGAACTCGACACGTTGTACTCTCAATCGGGTTGCGACAGCATCGTGCAACGCGTCATGCTCGAAATCAAGGACTCGGAGACCATGGGGGCCATCAGCGGCAGTGCCCTGGTGTATGTAGCCTCGAGCCTGGTGAGTGGCATCTATCGTTACGAGATCGACACCACAGGCATGCTTGGTGCGGTGACATGGACCTTGACCAATCCCGACTGGCAGATTGTAGAAGCTGCCAACGACCATTGCCGTATCTATGTCGGCACCCCAGGCACGTCACTGCTGAAGGCGAGTTTCAGTGTAGCGGAATGTGGCGAGATAGAACGGGTATTTGAGATCAATGCGGGCTTCTATGGATTGGACGAGCACCAGATGGACGTCAAGCTGTTCCCGAATCCTACTAAAGGCACCTTGACGGTCGAGTCGGAAGGCATCGAGGTCGTGCGCGTACTCAACATGATGGGCCAAGTCGTCGAACACCGTGAATATGGCAAGACGGATCATGCCGAACTCAACCTTAGCACATTGGCGCCTTCCGTCTATGTTGTTGAGGTGAAGACGGTGAATGGCCTTTCGAAAAAAAGTGTTGTGGTGTGCAAATAATATTGTTCAAGTTTCAGACGTGTCTTAAAAATCCATACTTTTGCAAGCAAATTGTTTTTGATTGAAAAGAGGATGAAACGAAAAGGTGTTTTAACAATATTGCTCCTGTTTGTCATGGGTGTGGCTTTCGCCCAACCCGTTGTCATCACACCACCTGAGGCACACATCGAGCCGGGTGGGGCAGTGACCCTAACGGCCTCTGGAGCCTTATACTACCAGTGGGCGCCTGCAACAGGGCTTTCGACGACGGAAGGTCCCGTTACGGTGGCCTCGCCCATGGTGACCACCACTTACACCTGCTCGGGCTATGCACCAGGTGCCGAAAGTGTGGTGAACAGCAGTTTTGACCAAGGGAATGTGGGATTCACATCGGCTTATACCTATACGAATAATTTACAACCGGAAGGCACTTATTCTGTGGGGCCCGATGCCAGCGCGTTCCACCCCGATTTTGTGGGCACCGGTCATGGCGGCTCAGGCAATTTCATGGTCGTCAACGGCGCAACGAGTCCAGGCACCAACGTTTGGACCGAACAGATTTCCGTGAACCCCAACACCTATTATGCCTTTTCCACTTGGGTTTGCACCGTCAGTGCCGCCGGCGATGTGGCGCGACTGCAATTCAGCATCAACAACACCCAACTCGGCGATGTCTTTTTAGCTCCCGACTATACCAATCAATGGCTCCAGTTCTATGAACTGTGGTACAGCGGCAACAACACCTCGGCCTCCATCACCATCCTCAACCAAAACACGGCTGGCGGCGGTAACGATTTCGGCCTCGACGACATCTCTTTCTGTGAGCTGGTGCTGGTGGGTGACCCACAATGCACCGTTTATGTCAACACCTTGAATGCCACAGCCACGGCCGACCAAAACGAGTTTTGTGAAGGCGGTTCCACAACATTGCATGTGCAGGCAACAGGTGGCAGCAGCAACTATACTTATAGCTGGACACCAGCCAATACACTCGACAATCCCAATTCACCTCATCCTGTTGCGACGCCCCCCGTCGGCACGACTACTTTCACGTGCCACATCAGCGATGGCAACAATGAAGTGGACGTAAGTATTACCCTTGTGGTGCAGCCCAAGTCCGAAGAGACTATAGTCACCGAAGCCATTTGCCACGGTGAGACATTTGAGTTTTACGGACAGTTTTATGACTCCTCTTGCCAGGTGTCGTATACCGACCAAAACATCTATGGCTGCGACAGTGTGGTCACACTCAACCTGACGGTGTATCCGCCCAACGACACCACCCTTGTCGACCCCAGCATCTGCTTCGGACAAAGCTACAATTTCCACGGCACCTTGTATGACCAAGACGGCCAAATCGCATTTTTTGACACCATCGACAGCCATGGCTGCCTGAAGGTGGAGAAGCTCATCCTTACTGTCGATGAATACCAGCGTCCGCCCGTCGTCTATCAGTATGAATGCTACGAGCACGGCACACAGCCGTCGTGGTATTGGGACAAGACGGGGACGACGTATCATGAGGACACCTATGACGAGATCGTGCTCGACGACCCCAATGGCGGTTGCCCCATCTTGCATCGCCTAGACCTTAAGTTCCATGAAGAGTATTATCATGAGGAGGACAAGGTGGCCTGTGGCGAATATTATTGGCCCATCACGGGCGAGACCTTTACCGAGAGCCAAGAAGGCATCACCCGTACGTTCCCGCATCCTTTCGGCGACCACGCGTGCGACAGCACCTATGTGTTGAACCTGACCATTGCCAACTACGAGACCACCGATATCATTGTCCCTGAAGAAGAAAGTTGTGATGGTCTATTGTGGGATCCGCAGGGCCGTCCCTACACCACCAACGATACCTATGACCCCGCCGACCATTGGTATACGGAATCGGGCACGTATCAAAGGACGTATAAGAACCAGATGGATTGTGACAGCATCGTCACGATGTATGTCGATTTCGAGTACACGCCCCATCCCACCGACATCTATCCGATGGATCCGCTGAACACTGCCCCGCATTGGGTGATTACGGCCACAGAGTTCCAAATCAACGACTATGATTTCTATTTTTGGGATGCCAACCCGAATTGTCATTGGGACTCAGTGACGTGGGACTTCGAAACTCCTGTCAACTGGGTGCTTGAGCCTTTTGGCGAACAAAACAACAGCTGCAAGGTGTATGTGCTCAGCCATGTGGACGACACGGTTTGGCTCAATGCCCGCGCCTACAACAGATGTGCGACCGAAGGCGTCATGCAGCGTTATTGGTTCGTATGCTCCTTCTATGGCGTTGACGAAATCGGCCTTTCTGCTGACTTAAGTAACTTCGACGTTGTGCCCAATCCCAACAACGGACTGATGTCGTTGCATTTTGAGCAGCTGACAGGCAAGGTCGACCTTAAGGTGTATGACATGATGGGCAATCTGATAGACAACATACAGACCTATAACGATATGGATTCGTTTGAACTATCCTACGAAATGAAGCAAGAAGCCAATGGCATCTATTTCTTTGTTGCGACGGGAAAGGAAGGAACCTTGTCGAAAAAGGTAATCATCAACCGATAAAAAAGTTTAACAATGAAAAAGAAAAGTGTTTTAATAGGACTACTGCTCCTTTTGGCGGGAGGTTGGGTGCTGACCTCGTGCACGAAGAATGATGAAAACACCATTGTCCCCATTGGGACGGAATACTATATTGACGACATCCTTTCGGTGATTCCCGACTCGTTGCAAACGCAGTTTATGGCTGCTTTTGGTGCGATGCCACAAGGCGCAATACCGCCAAAGATTAATGGTGAATATGTTGTGGACCCCAAACAGCGCGTTGGCTCTAACGTCAGCGAATGGCCGCTTTCGGTGGTTGAGCCCAATGTCTATCTGCGTTTTACCAAGCAACATAACGCATTGGTGGTCATGGAATTAAGCGAGGCCACCGAACAATTGACCGACACGGTTTTTGTGATGGGGCAAGATAGTGACTTTACTGCATATCTCATAGAAGACAAAACCTATGATGTGGAGCTTGACGCCAACACTTATCACGTTAAGATGAAGCGAGGCATCGTCATTGGCGGTAGAGTGACCGAAACCGGCATAGCCAATCTTCGCATGGCTTCCATCATCATGGAGGCCAGTGACGACTCACAAGGTGTCCTTTCGCAGTATGCCCCAGGCTCGTATTTCATTTATAAAGACGGCGACGGACTGGCCGCCAATTTGGACTGGTAAAAAATAACGAAGATGAAAAAATATTTGATAATCATTGGATTGCTTTTGTGCAGCGTGTCTGTCACCATGGCACAGATGAGCCAACAAAAGAAAATAGACAATACGGTGTCGCTGGGATTGAAAGGCGGCATCAATACGCCTCGAATGCTTTACTACCAGAATGAGCCTTTGAGCCGCTTGCCTCAAGCCTGGACCATTACTCCCATGGGAGGCCTGTTCATCGACATCCCTTTGGGTTCGGCTTTGGTTTTTGCGCCCGAAGCCGTCTATGTACAACGCGGTACCGATATGAGTTATGAACACCGCTCGGGCGCACAAGTGCATTACACGATGTCGGCTTCCTACGTCGACTTGCGTCTGCCTTTGGAGCTGCGTTGGCCAATCAGCAAGTATTTCCAGCCTTTTCTTGTGGTTGGCGCTGAAGGCGGCGTGCGACTCTTCGGACAAATCCATATGGACCGTACCGCTCCCATCGAGATGGATGAGACCATCGATGTCGGCGATGCCAACCTGGCATTGATACATGCTGGTGCCCTTGCAGGCGTGGGCGTGCGTAGCATGATAAATCTTGGCGCACAGGAGATTCTACTCAAACTTACTGTGACAGCACACCAAGGTCTGCTCGACAGCTATGCGGCAGGCGAAAAAGAGGGGACAAGCGCTCCCGTCAACGTCAATGCTTATCAGATCATGGGTTCACGACTGCCGCAAGGTCTTGAGGCCACGCTCAGCATCGGCATCCCGCTGAAGGCCCGCGAGGACGATGCTTGCAGCACTTTCAGCCGCGACCGCCGTTGGTTCAAGTCGGGTGGAAGGTCTAATTTAGGCACTTGGTGGTAAAGCCTTGTCAACTATGCGTTTTCTCTATCCCAATATGCTTTGGGGCTTGCTGGCCCTGCTGATCCCCATTCTCATCCACCTGTTCAATTTCAGGCGGCATAAGTTGGTGTATTTCAGCAATACCGCCGTGTTGCGTAGCATCCAACAAGAAAATGCCAAGACACGCAAGTTGAAGTATTTGGTCACACTGTTGCTGCGCTGCCTCTTCATCGCTGCCATTGTTTTGGCTTTTGCCTTTCCGTATAGTCCTGAAAAACAAATCAATGTCAATACGGCTGACAATCTCATTGGCGTCTACATCGACAACTCGATGAGCATGAAAGGGCAATCGCAACGCACCACTTTGATTGAGGACGCTCGACAGTCGGCACGCGACCTGGTGCACAAACTCAGCCCGTCCAATCGCTATCTCTTGATGACCAACAGCTTCGAGGTGCAAAACGAATACCCGATGAACCAAGAGGAGATGCTCGACCAGCTCGACCGCATGAACCCCGACGGCGCTCCCGTGGCGATGGGTGAGGTGATCGACCGTTTCGGGATGCTCAGCAGGCAACATGGTTTTGCGAGCTCCACGCTGTTCGTCTATTCCGATTTCCAAAGCAACACCTTCGATTTGTCGGCGGCCAAGGCCGATACGACGATGCAGGTGGTGGTCGTCCCGATGGTGTTCGAATATACCAGCAACCTTTACATCGACTCGGTGTGGCTGGCGTCGCCCATCGTCCAGACCGGCCTGACCAACGACTTGATGGTGCGTGTGGTCAACCAAGGCGACAAGGAAGTGAAAGGTCTGCCCGTCAACTTCACGATGAACGGCACGATGGCCGCATCGACGACCGTCGACTTGGAAAAGAACGGTTCGACTGAGGTCGAGTTGCAGTTTGTGGTCGACCACAACGGCGAGCAACGATGCAGCGTTAGCCTGATGGACCATCCCATCACTTTCGACGACCAATACGACTTCGTGCTAAGCGTGAAGCCTAACCTCTCTGTCGTTGAGTTGGGCACCGAAAGCTCCGCTTGCGCCTTGCTATTCGACGACGACGAGCAGTTCGATTACACACTCATGGAGCCTTCGCGCTTCGATTTAGGCGCGATTTCGAAGGCCCAGCTGCTCATCGTGAACGAGACCGCCAAGATGAACGAAACGCTGCAACAGACGTTGCTGGATGCCGTGACCGAAGGCGCAAGCCTGATGGTGTTTCCGTCGGCTGACGACCCGAAGAGCAATAATTATCTCTATCAGAAACTTGGCCTGGCCTTGGTGGAAATCGACACCAACCGCACTGCCGTTGAAGACTTGGCCCAACAGCACGCCTTTTTCAGCGACATGATTTTGGATTTGCCCCAGCATCCCGACTTGCCTAAAGTGAAGCGGCATATCCGCTTGAAATCCAACGGTATGCCAACGCCACTACTGACTATGCAAAACGGCGACCCGCTCCTGATGACCGAGTCGGTGGGGAAGGGGCAAGCCTTCGTGATGGCCACAGCACTCGACGCGAAATGGAGCGACATGGCCGACAACGCCCTCTTCGTCCCGATGATGGTCAAGATGGCCTTCATGGGTGGCAAGATGGACAAGCTCTCCTATACCATTGGAGTCGACAAAATGTTGGTTTTGAGCGATATGAGCCTTGAAGGCGACCATCATTTCCTCTTCGCCAATGCCGACCGCAGCTTTGAGCTCATGCCCGCTTCTGAGGTGCGCAACAATAGGGTTTACCTTTACTTGAACGACAACCTCCCCACGGCGGGATTCTATGACATGCTCGTCAACGATACCATGAACCGCGTGACGGCATGGAACGAGAGCCGTGTGGAGTCGCGCATGGACTTCACGGACCGCGATGCCATCGCGCCCGCTTTTGCCAAAGCTGGTTTCGACGTGGCCGCTGTGCTCGACACAAACGAATTCGCCACCGCCGACCTCGTGGAGGCCATGGCCCACCAAAGCTCGCAATGGAAGCTCTTCGCCTTGATAGCCCTCCTGGCCTTGCTTGGCGAGATTGCCGTGCTGCGGTTTTGGAAGTGACCCCGTGGCGTTTCAAACAAAACAAACCGATGAAAATGAGAATCCTCTTCGTATGCCACGGCAACATCTGCCGCAGTCCCATGGCCGAGTTCGTGATGAAACACCTCGTCGCGGAGGCTGGACTTTCCGACCAGTTTGAAATCGCTTCGGCGGCCACCTCCACCGAGGAGATCGGCAACCCCGTCTATCCGCCGGCGCGGCGCAAGCTGGCCGAGCATGGCATCGGCTGCGAGGGCAAGACCGCCCGCCAGATGACTCGTGACGACTACCGTTATTACGACAAGGTCATCGCCATGGACCGCAACAACCTGCGCAACCTCCGTCGTATGTTTGGCGACGACACCGAACATAAAATCAGCCTGCTGATGGACCACACCCGCCGCCCCGGCGACGTGGCCGACCCATGGTACACCGGCGACTTCGAAGCCACATGGTGCGATGTGTTGGAGGGATGCAGGGGGCTGTTGGATGAGATTGCGAGGGACTTTTTTCCATAGTTTCCCTTCGCATCGTTTTTTTTCCTAATTTTGCAACCGTCAGAAAATTGCTCCCATGGATATCGACGACAAGACGGAATTGGAAAACGATGATGCACTGAACGAAGTGCCACAAGAGAATCAGCAAGGCGATGCTCAAGTTGCTGACGCTCAAGAGGAAAAGTTTCAGGTGATACCGCTGAAAGGCATGTTCGAGAACTGGTTTCTCGACTATGCCTCCTACGTCATCCTCGAACGCGCCGTGCCGGCCATCGAGGACGGCCTGAAACCGGTGCAACGCCGCATCCTGCACTCGATGGACGAACTCGACGACGGTCGCTTCAACAAGGTGGCCAACATCGTGGGCAACACGATGAAATACCACCCGCACGGCGACGCCTCCATAGGCGACGCTTTGGTGCAACTCGCTCAGAAAGACCTGCTTATCGACACACAAGGTAACTTCGGTAACATCCTCACGGGCGACGATGCCGCCGCCCCGCGTTACATCGAGGCTCGCCTCTCGAAGTTCGCCAAGGAAGTCGTTTTCAACCATAAGACCACCGACTGGACGCGCTCCTACGACAACCGCAACGCCGAGCCTGTGTCGCTGCCGGTGAAGTTTCCGCTCTTGCTGGCACAAGGCACCGAAGGCATCGCCGTGGGCCTGGCGTCCAAGTTCTTGCCGCATAACTTCAACGAACTGATCGACGCCTCCATCGCCTACCTGAAGGACGAGCCTTTCACGCTCTATCCCGACTTCCCGACAGGCGGCCTCATGGACGTGACCAACTACAATGACGGTCTCCGTGGCGGCAAGGTGCGCATCCGTGCCCGCATCAGTCAGCAGGATAAAAAGACGCTTGTAATCAGCGAGATACCCTACGGCACTACGACGGGTGGCCTCATCGAAAGCATCGTGAAATGCAACGACAAGGGTAAAATCAAGATCAAGAAAATCGACGACAACACCGCTGAACAGTGCGAAATCGTCATCTACTTGGCCCCTGGCGTCTCGCCCGACCAAACCATCGACGCGCTTTATGCCTTCACGGATTGCGAGGTCTCCATCTCGCCCAACGCCTGCGTCATCGTCAACCAGCATCCGGCTTTCCTCGGCGTGAGCGAAATCCTGAAACTCAGCACCGACCGCACGATGGAGCTGCTGAGCCTCGAACTCCGCATCCTCATCGAGGAGCTGGAGAACAGCTGGCATTGGATCTCGTTGGAGAAGATTTTCTTCGAGAAAGGCATCTACAAGGAACTCGAAAACCGCGACTATGCCACTTGGGACGACCAACTGACGGGCATCGAGCGCCGCTTCGACCCGTATCGTCAACTGCTGAAACGCGAGGTGACCCGTGAAGACGTGGAGAAACTCTGCGAGAAACCCGTCCGCAAAATCTCGAAGTTCGACATCAAGAAGGCCGACGAGCAGCTGGCCGACCTCGAAAAACGGATGGAGGAGGCCCACTATAACCTCGACCACATCGTCGACTACACTATCGACTATTTCCTGCACATCAAGGAGAAATACGGCGAGGGGCGCGAGCGCAAGACCGAGATCCGCAACTTCGACAACATTTCGGCTGTGGCCGTGGCCGCCAACAACGAAAAGCTGTACGTCAACAAGGAGGAAGGCTTCGTCTGCACAGGCGAGGGCCTGAAACGCGAGAAGAACAAGGAAGCCTACGAGTTTGTTTGCGATTGCTCCGACTTGGACGACATCATTGTTTTCCACGAGGACGGCAAGTATTCCGTGGTGAAACTGCAACCAAAACTCTTTGTGGGCCAAAAGGTTATCCACGTCGATGTGTTCCACAAGAACGACGACCGCACGACCTACAACGCCGTCTATCGCGACGGCAAGAACGGTGCGCCGCATTATGTGAAGCGTTTCGCCGTGAAAGGTGTCACCCGCGACAAGGAATACGACCTCACGCAAGGCAAACCCGGCTCGAAGGTGCGCTATTTCTCGTCGAACCCCAACGGCGAGGCCGAAATCATCAAGGTTACCTTGGTGCTGTTCAACAAGAAGCAAAAGACGGTGGACTACAACTTTGCCGACCTCACCGTGAAAGGCCGCGACGCGCGTGGCAACCTGCTGACGAAATACGAGGTCAAGGAAATCAAGAAGGGTGGGGAAGGCGTTTCCACGCTTGAGGCCCGCGACATTTGGTACGACGACACCGTACGCCGACTCAATGCCGACAAACGCGGCCAGTACCTTGGTGCCTTCGAGGGCGACGACAAGATCCTGCAACTTTTCGCTAACGGCGAGTTCAAGATTTCGGGCTTCGACCTCAACACCCACTTCGACGACGACATGGTGGAAATCCGCAAGTTCGACGCGGATGAAATCTTTTCGGTCGTCTACATCGAAGGCGAGACGCAGAAGATGTACCTGAAGCGCTTCTGCATCGAGGCCGAGACCAAGTTGAACACGCGCATCTCGTTCATCGGCGAGCATCCCGAAGCAAAGTATTTGGGCCGCAGTGTCGACGAATTGCCACGCCTGCTGTTGAGCTACAAGGTGAGCGACGCAGGCAACAGTTTCCCCGACGACGAAGTCAACGTGGAAGAGTTCATCGGCATCAAGAGCTACAAGGCCAAGGGCAAGCGTCTCTCAACGAGAGAAATCGACAGTTGGCAGTTCCTTGAGCCTTACGAGCCCGAGCCAAGGGAAGATGAAACCGAGGCCCCTGAGCCTGTCGAAGGGCCGACCGCAGAAAATGATGATGAAAAAGTAATCGTCAACCCAGCCGACGTGCCGATGGAGATCGTAAAACCCCAAGGCGACGGCGTGCAAATGGATTTATTTGGAGAAGATTTATCATGAAAAAATATAGTTTTGTTATTGGGTCATTGTTAGCACTGTTATTGAGCAGCTGCCAAACCGAGCGAAAGTTTGCCAAAGCCTTCGTCGAGAAACAAGCCAACACGCAAGTGGCGGTTTATTTTCCTGAACAGGCTGAGGTCAAAGTGGAATACAACACGCAATATGGCCAAAAAACCGAGGTCTTAAATGGATTCAACCAAGACCTGTTCTTGGACGTGATGTACAATTCCTATGCCGAGGAGATGGAACATTACGGTTTGGATGTTTATGTCCCTAAAGACATCAACCAAGTACCCGTGGACTCGACGCATTGGTTGGTGATGCTCTCGCGGATGGAGATTTCGGGACGCATCACGGAGTATGAGGATTACTTCTTTAGCGACACTGACGAATACAGCTACAAGTATCCGCTCAACACGGTCAACGTGGCTTCGTGGTTCGAAATCAACGATGGCGAGTGGAAACCCGTACTGTTTTGCGAACACAACCTTATGGACGGTTTCGACTCTGAGGCGGACTATTCCATGTGGACCAACACCATCGATTACAACTATACCATCGACACGCTGCAACTTGAAGACATTTACAACTATGCGGTGTATTTGGGCAAGCTCTATGCTGGCTACACTTACGACTATATGATGAATAGTTATGTGGGCGAGGAGCTTAAGAAAAGGGATTATGCCTATCAGATCATGCTACGCTACGATCCCTATAAGAAGCAGCTGCGCTATGCAGAAGAGGATGACGGGTTTGTCCCAGTTAACAATTGATAGTTGTTAAGTTGTTCAGTTGTAACCAATTACAAACTGAACAACTTCTAACTCCAAACTTCTAACTCCTCAACTCCCTCTCAATCGTTTCTTTCAGTTCCGACGCTTTCACGGTCCTGATTTCGCCACCAACCACCATGCTGATGTTTCCTGTTTCCTCCGAAACCACGAGGGCGATGCAGTCGTTGTCTTCGGTCACGCCGATGGCTGCACGGTGGCGCAAGCCATAATGCCCTGGAATGTTGGTCTTGTTGGTCACAGGAAGGATGCAACGCGCAGCCGTGATGCGGTTGTGGCGGATGATCATGGCACCGTCGTGCAGCGGGCTGTTCTTGAAGAAGATGTTCTCAATCAGTGGGTTGCTGATGTCGGCGTTGACCACCACACCGGTTGTAACGATGTCGTCAAGGTTGTTTTGTCGAGTGAGCAGGATGAGCGCTCCTTGTTTGATGTCCGACATGTTGAGGCAAGCTTTGGTGATGGCGTCGATGTTGAGGTCGACATTGCTCCTTACTTTCAGGAACTTGAACCTTTGCATGAACTTCCCTTCTTGGGCTTGTGCGCCAATGGTGAACAAGAATCGTCGTATCTCCGGCTGGAAGATGATGATAAGCGCGATGAAGCCGACGCTGACGAAGGCCCCTAATATGGCAGTCAGCATTTCCATCTGCAAGGCCTTGACTAGCTGCCAGATGAGGAAGATGGCGACGATGCCGATGAAGATACTCATGGCGGAGGTGCCTTTCAGCAGACGGTAGAGTCCGAAGAAAAGCAATGCCACCAGAAAGATGTCGATGATGTCGAAAACACTGACTTGGATGAAAAGGTCGATCATGGCTCTATTTTTGCTGCAAAATTACGAAAAGTCCCCACCAATTCGATGGCCTCGCGTGCTTTTTTCACATCGTGGACGCGCAAAATGTCGGCACCGTTGAGCAAGGCGAGGGTATTGAGTACCGTAGTTCCATTGTCGGCCTCCTGTGGGGTGGTGCCAAGCACCTTATTAATTAATGACTTACGCGAAATGCCGATAAGGATGGGCAGACGATGATAGCGATAGCGATTCAAATCGTTGAGCAACCGATAGTTAGATTCAAGGCTTTTGCCAAATCCGATGCCAGGGTCGAGGATGATTTGTTGTTCACCAAAGGCTTCCAAGGCCTTGCATTGTTGCTCAAAAAAGTCGTAAACGGTTTGGTGGATGTCGCCACCGAGAGCATATTGGTGCATGGTCTCTGGTGTGCCTACGCAATGCATCATCACATACGGAATATGGTTCGCACCGATATAAGGCAACATTTCCGTGTCGAAAAGTCCGCCCGAGATGTCGTTGATGAGGTCGGCACCTTCGTTGACGCAAGCTTCGGCAATGGTTTTCCGGAACGTATCGATAGAGATGAGCGCATCAGGAAACCGCTTCCGTATGGCCATCAGGATGGGAACCACGCGTCCCATTTCTTCCGATTCTGTGGCGATGGCATTGTTAGGGCGCGTTGAACATCCTCCGATGTCGATGACGTCAGCGCCATCGGAAAGAAGCTGCTCACAATGTCGTAAAGCATTGTCCATCAGGTTGTATCGGCCTCCATCGGAGAACGAGTCGGGGGTCACGTTGAGGATACCCATCACTGCGGGACGGTCGAAAATGTAAGATTTACCCTTTGAAAAAAGTTGCATCATCGAAAAAAGTATTATTTTTGCAAAAATACATTTTTCATGCAAAAGAAAGATACAAAATCGCAATTTCACGCTGTGTTGGCGCAATGTCGCAAGATGTTTGTCGACAAGATGAAGGATTATGGTCCTGCCTGGCGCATCCTTCGCACGCCATCCATAACGGATCAGATATTTATCAAGACAAAGAGAATCAGGACGTTGCAGACGACATCGGAGCGTATGGTCGACGAAGGTATTGAGCCAGAGTTCATCGGCATCATCAACTATGCCGCCATGGGCATCATTCAGTTGCGGCTTGGCGTTGTCGACCAGCCCGATTTGACGGCTGAAGAGGCGACGGAGTGGTTCGACAAGGTGACCACTGAGGCCTACGATCTGATGACGCGAAAGAACCACGACTATGACGAAGCCTGGCGCGATATGCGTATCAGTTCCATCACCGACCTGATTATGACCAAGGTGCTTCGCACTAAGAGCATCGAAGACCATGGAGGCAAGACGCTGGTGTCGGAGGGCCTTGATGCCAACTATTACGATATGATCAATTATGCTGTCTTTGCTTTGATTTTGATGGGTGAGGAGGTGTGAGATGAGAAAACGGACGAATTCGACTTATGGCTGGCTTAGCATCATCATAGCCATTGCCTCAGCGGTGGGCATCTATTTCTTGCCCGAATATAAGTTTTGGTTCCTTGCCGTATTGCTGCTGAATGTGCTGTATGCCTTTGCTTTCGGCAAACGCTATGGCAACGGTGCTCTGATCACATGCCGTCTTTTGGTGGGCGCTTTGTTCATTTTTAGCAGCTTCACGAAAGGCGTCGACCCACTGGGGACGAAATACAAGATTTTGGACTACTTGTCCGTCTATCATATGGAATGGCTGAACAGCCTGGCCATGGTTCTCGCAGTGGGCTTGATTTTGGCTGAGTTTATCGTTGGCATTTGTTTGTTTACCAAGGTGTTGCCTCGGTTGGCAGTGCTTGGTGCCACCTTGTTGATGCTGTTTTTTACCTGCACGACACTCTTCGATGCACTCTACGATTTGGTACCAGATTGCGGTTGTTTCGGCACCGCAGTCAAGATGACCAATTGGCAAACCTTCTATAAGAATTTGGTCATCGATGCTGTACTTATTCCGCTGATTTTGAATAATAAACAGCTTACCAACCGTTTTGGCGTTCCCGTTCAGTTCATCATCGCCATCGCTTTTGCGTTGGGATTCCTGGGTTTTGAGATCTACAACTATCGCCACCTGCCTGTCGTCGACTTCATGAATTGGAAAGTGGGCAAGCAGATGACCGTACAAGCTCCTGAAGCAAGCCATATTTATTTGACATACAGGAATAAGGCTACGGGTGAAACGCAAGAGTATCTTTCGCCCAGCTATCCTTGGAACGACTCCGTATGGATGTCGCAGTGGGAGTTTGTCAAGCAAAGGGTAGAGGGCGGCGACGATTTCTTGGGCTTCACGGCTTTGGACGAAGATGGCAACGACGTCACCGAAATGTTGCTCAATACGGAGAACCTGCTCATGTTCACCTCCCACGACTTGACCAAGGTGACCGATGAGGAATGGGCCAAGGTGAAAGCCATCACCGAAGCCGCCGACCAGCATGGCTATTACGTCATTTGGATGGTAGCCAACGAGCCAGAATATGTGCAACAATTGCGCGACAAGTATGATTTCATCTATGAGGCATATTATGCAGATGAGCTGGAAATCAAGACGATAGTACGTTTCAACCCTGGTCTGATTTGGCTTGACAACGGCCTGGTGAAAGACAAGTGGAGTGCGATTGACTTTACGGATGCCTTGAAGATATTCTGACAGGATGGGCAGTTACATCATCAGGAAGTTGCTATATGGTGTCGCGGTGCTTTGGGGTGTCGCGACGCTGGTGTTTTGCCTATTCAACATCTTGCCTGGTGATCCCGCTCAGATGATGCTTGGCCAACGTGCCGACAAGGAATCGGTGGATGCCATCCGCGAGGAGCTGGGACTGAATCAAAGCCTTGGAAAACAGTATGTCGACTATCTGAATGACTTGGTCCCGATTTCCTTTTATGATGTTTCAAACGGTACACAGAAACTGGAAAAGATCGGACGCTATGCCACGATAACCACACTGGGATCGACGGCTGTCGTGCTGAAAGCCCCGTATCTGCGAATGTCGTACCAAAGCAAGCGCAAGGTCTCCGACATTTTGGGCGAGGCCTTCCCGAACACCTTGCTGCTGGCTTTTGTTTCCATCTCCATTGCATTGGTGCTGGGATTATTGATTGGCATCCTGACGGCAGTGTTCAATACGAAGTTCCTCAATAAGTTAACGCTATTTGTCACCACCATTGGCATGTCGTTGCCCTCGTTTTTTGCCGCCATCCTGATGGCATGGATCTTCGGTTTCCTATTGGAACACTGGACGGGGTTGAGCATGACCGGAAGCCTCTATACCGTTGATGAATATGGAAGGGGCGAGTTTCTGAGTCTACGCAACCTCATCTTGCCTGCGCTGACCTTAGGGATGCGACCTTTGGCCGTGGTTACAGAGCTTACGCGTACATCCTTGCTTGAGGCCATGTCGATGGACTATGTGCGGACGGCACGTGCCAAAGGCTTGAAACCGTTTCGAATCATCTGCATCCATGCCTTGCGCAATGCCTTGAACCCTGTGGTCACCGCCGTCTCAGGTTGGTTTGCCTCCCTGTTGGCAGGTGCGGTCTTCGTGGAGTATGTCTTCGACTGGAAAGGCATCGGTGTGGTGGTGGTCGATGCGCTCGACAAATACGACTTCCCGGTCATCATGGGAGCGGTGCTGCTCATCGCGGTCATGCTGATCATTGTCAACATCCTGGTTGACATCATCTATGGTTTCATCGACCCGAGAGTAAGGATTAGTTAGGAGGTATGAGGTTGGAATTATGAGTCAGGGGATGTAGGGCTGTCACATCGTGGCAGCCGATAAACGATGATGATTTTTAAATTTTAAATTTTGAATCTTAAATCTTTGAATTTTAAATCTTTGAATGGACAAAATAGGAAAATACGAATTCATGGCCGAGCCGTTCCATTGTGATTTTTCGGGACATATGTTTCTCGGTCATCTTGGCAACCAGATGCTCAATGCGGCGGATTTCCATTCCACCGACCGTGGCTTTGGCATGAAATACCTCATGAACATCAAACGGTCGTGGGTGCTGTCGCGTCTGGCTATCGAAATGATGGAAATGCCATCGCAATACGAGCGATACATTGTGGAGACCTGGGTCGAAAGTGCGATGAAGTTCTTCACCCAGCGTAATTTCTGCGTGTTGGACAACGAAGGCCAAGTATATGGCTACGGACGCTCTGTGTGGGCGATGATCGACACGGAGACACGCCAACCTACTGATATCTACTCCATCGACAATGGCGCCATCGACAAATGGATTGTGGCCGACAAACCATGTCCCATCGAAAAGGGCGGACGAGTGAAGATGACCGACAAGGCCCAATTGGTTCGCACGATTGAACTGTATTACAACGACATCGACATCAACGGCCATGTCAACTCGGTGAAATACATCGAGCATGTGCTGGATTTGTGGAATATTGCATGGTATCGTACGCACCGTATCAAGCGCTTCGAGATTGCCTATGTTGCCGAAGCGCATCAAGGCGATAAGTTATGTTTCTATATGGAGCAAACCGCTGAAAATGAATATTGTGTCCGCCTGGTGAAGACAGATCGGCAAAGCCAAGCCGAGGTGGAGGTGTGTCGCAGCAAGGTGTCGTTTGAAGCAATAAGTCTAACCTAAATGAAAAAGAATGAAGAAATGGTTGCTGATCGTTCTGTGCTGGCTGCCAATGCTGTGTAAAGCCCAGTTGCTGGCCTGCCGTGGTGTGGTCAAGGAAGGTTACGATTTCTGGCTGTATCTGCCCAACGACTATGCCACAACGAAAAAGCCTCTTGTGCTTTTCTTGCATGGTAAAAGTCTCAGTGGCAACGATTTGAACAAGGTTCGCAACTACGGCTGCATTGATGCTTTGGCACGAGGCAGGGCTATCGACGCCCTGGTGGTGGCGCCACAAACCAATAACGGATGGCAGCCCAAGAGGGTGATGGAGGTGGTCGACTGGGTCAAGACGCATTACACCATCGACCAAGAACGGATCTATGTCATCGGCATGAGCATGGGAGGCTATGGCACCTTGGATTTTGTGGCCACCTATCCCGAACAAGTGGCAGCGGCCATGGCCTTGTGTGGCGGTGCCACGGTAAGCGACCTCTGCGGGCTCAACGAGGTGCCCTTATGGATCATCCATGGCACGGCTGATTCGGCGGTGCCCGTCAACTGCTCCGAAAGGGTTGTCGATGCCATGAAAAGCTGCGGCGACACCGGCAGGTTGATTTTCGACCGCTTCAAAGGCGTTAACCACACACGGTTGGCACGCATCTTCTATCTTGAAGAGGCCTACGATTGGCTGTTTTCGCATGCCCTTTCCGATTCGACACGCAGCGTCAACAGGAACGTAACCATCACAACGGAGACCTTGAAAACCGCCTATGAGAACCTGACCCGAAATGCCGAGCTCCAAATCATCGACTCATCGGACGGGGTGTTGAAGAAATACCATACCGTCGAAAAAGGGGAGACATGGGCTTCCATTGCGGTGGAGTATAACACTACCGAGACCTTGTTGCTCAAACTCAACAAGAAAAAGAAAGGCGCTGTGTTGCGTGCTGGCGCTAAAATCAGGGTGCAATAGGTCAGTTGATCAGCCACGACACGCCGAACCCTAAGGCGTAGTATTTCCCGAAGTGCAAGAAGTCGAGGTCGCATTCGACATCCAGCTGTACACGTCGCGAGGCCAGCCATGTCAAGCCGAACTCCGTCATATATTGGTTCTCGTCCTCGCGATGCAAGTAATTGTAGGTCTCTACATAGGCTCCAAGCGTCTCCGTTATGCTGCCACCAAAACCCAAGGCAAGGAAGGTCTTGGGAGCCGCCGTTTCGCCATCCCATTCCAATCCAGCATTGTAGCATAGCCAAAGGCGTTCGCCGATGGCATGCTCAAAGATGGCATACATGGCGGGGGCAAGGTGGGAGGGAAGGAGTTCTCTTGACCCGACATGCGGCGACTTCAGTTCGGCCAAAAGCCCAACGGCAGGCAAGATGCCATTCCCTTCATAGACCTTGATTTTTGTCCCGATGCAGAGGGGAGCTATGCCGAATGTAGGTTCCATCGTACCGCCATTGTTGTACATTAGGAAATCGGTGCCCACGCGCAATTCCATGTTCTCGAAAAGGCCATACCTGAGAATGGTGCTGTTGAGGGTGATGTTGTGGCTGACGTCGGGTGTCGACTCAAAGGCGAAGCCATTATCCCAGGTGATCTTATGGTGTTGCACAACGTCAGCTCCAAAGGTGAACCCTGGACGGTCGGGAACAACAGTAGGTAGCTCTTCTTGGGCGTGGCACACGCCGAAAGCCAATGCGAGGCCGAATAGTAGTGATAGCTTCTTCATCAAAGTGATCTTTTTGTGTTTTCAGGCCACAAAGATAGTAAACATTTGTGTGGTTACGGAAATTTTTGTAATTTTGTCCTTCTAAATACGAATCTGTCTTTGTATTAATTCTTTGAATTTCAAATCTTTAAATCGAATATCCTATGAGAAGCAAAATCGTAGCAGGAAACTGGAAAATGAACCTCACCTTCGAAGAGGCCGAAACCTTGGTAGACGACATCCTTGACCGCCTTGACGAGCAGGAAGATATGAATTGTGAAGTCATTATCTGCCCGCCGTTCCCTTACCTTGAGATGCTGACGGACTATGAGTTTGACGAACAACGCTTTAACGTTGGGGCGCAAAATTGCAGCGCTTACGACAAAGGTGCCTACACAGGCGAGGTTTCGGCTAAGATGCTGAAATCCATAGACGTCGACTATTGCATTTTGGGCCACAGCGAGCGTAGGAAATATTTCGGCGAGACCAATGAGATCCTTGCCGAGAAAATCAACCGACTGATTGAGAACAACATGTCGCCCATCTATTGTGTTGGCGAAGTGCTGGAAGAACGTGAAGCAGGACGCCATTTCGACGTGGTGCGCGAGCAATTAGAAAAGGGCTTGTTCCATCTCGACGGAGACGCCATCTACGATTGCATCATCGCTTATGAACCCGTTTGGGCCATCGGAACGGGCAAGACTGCCACACCCGAACAAGCGCAGGAAATGCACGCTTTCATCCGTTCATTGATCAAGGAACACTATGATGAAGCCACAGCTGATGAAATCCGCATCCTTTATGGCGGTAGCTGCAATGCCAAAAACGCCACCGAGCTGTTTGCCCAGCCCGACGTCGATGGCGGCCTTATTGGTGGCGCTTCGCTCAAGGCCGACGACTTTGTATCCATCTGCAACCAAGCCTCACACATCGGAGAGGAATGAAGACACTGGAATACACTTTCACGATGCCATCGTCTGACATCCAGCACGATATGCTGACGACGATGCTGGCTGAGATAGGTTTCGATTCCTTTATGGACGACGACTATGTCTTAAAAGCCTATCGATCAGCTGAAAACCGCGACGATACCGCGATAGAAGCGCTGTTGACCGACCCCGCATTCTTCGACATTCACCTGCTGAAGGTCGAAGAGATGCCCGACAAGGATTGGAACGAGATCTGGGAAGCCAGCTATCAGCCTGTGGTGGTCAACGAGCGATGCCGTGTGCGTGCACCCTTCCACGAACCCGATTCGCACTATGAATTCGACTTGGTTATCGAGCCTAAGATGTCGTTTGGTACGGCCAACCACGAAACTACGGCGCAGATCATCCAACTGATGCTGGAGACTGATTTCCAAAAGAAAACCGTCTTGGACATGGGCAGTGGCACAGCGGTGCTGGCTATCCTTGCCAAGAAGCTTGGATCGGCCCACACCGTGGCCATCGACAACGATGAATGGGCCTACCGCAACGCATTCACCAACTGTGAGTTGAACGGCATCAGCGACATCGAGATCGTTCTTGGCGACGCCTTGTCCATCAATGGAAAGTTTGACGTCGTTTTGGCCAACATCAACCGCAACATTTTGCTGCGCGACATGCATTATTATGCCGATGCGATGAACCCAAGTGCCCACATCTTTTTTAGCGGCTTCTATACTGAGGATTTGGAAAGTATCAAGGCGGAGGCATCGCGTTGTGGCTTGCATTATCTTCGCCACTTGAGTCGTAATAATTGGGTGGCAGCAGAGTTTTGTAAATAATAGATTATTAACATTTTATTGATATGAAGAAAGGAATCCTTCTGATTGTCTTGTCTATGTTTTTAGGTTGGGGCTCCTTGCATGCTCAGGCTTTTTTCTCGACCGACAAGGCTACATTTTATAACGAGCTGTCGGCCTATTTGAATGCATCGACGGCAAAGACCGACCGCGAGGAAGCTGCCGTCATCATGCAGGGCTTCAAGGGCGTTTGGGATAGCTATCTCAGCGATGCCGAAGCCAACATGGTGATGCGAATGTGTGAGCTGCTCCATGCCAAAAGCGGAGGCAAGGCTTATGCCAACATTTTCAATTATGTGGAGACGGTGCAAAGGATTCCAACGGCGGGCCTGTCGCATCCCGATGTCAACAATTGGTTGAGTTACACGGAAGCCAAGGCCCAGAAGTCGATGAATGGTGTCGACAAATACCTTTCGGCTTGTCGCGACATCTTTGTAGATAAAGTGTTGTCAGCCAAAGGCAACTCCAGGTGGTCGCTGCGTGATGCTTTGATCGGCTTCCCTTCGAAAGACAAGTTTGAACTGACCGTCGATGGCAATCTGGTATTATCGTCGCAAAAAGACGAATCGGTGATCAAGAACACGCGTGGAGTCTATTATTTGGAGGACAACCGATGGGAAGGGACCGGTGGTCGTGCCGATTGGTCGCGTTTCAACATCCCTGCCGACAAGATCTACGTCACCTTGCCCGATTTCTATACGCTGAATTTAAGCCGTTCCGAGTATGCCATCGACTCGGTCATGTTTCATGAGCGACAGCATTTCGAGCAGGATATCCTCTGCCGCTATGAAGATAAAGTGCTCGTGAATGCGCCCAACGAAAAGACCGCTTATCCTAGTGTCCGTTCCTATCGTTCTGATTATGAGATTCCCAATATCATGTCAAACATCGACTTTGAAGGTGGTATTGGCATGTTGGGCAACCAAGTGGAAGTGTTTGGCGGCGTGAAAAACAAGGCTGTTTTTCATTTCCATCAAGGGGGCAGAAGGGTGATGAGCGTTGAGGCGCCACAGTTTGTGATGTCCGTCGACGAGCTTTTGGTCTCCAACCATGTGGCATTGCGTCTTTATCTTTTGGATACGGTTACAGGGGTCACCATGGACTCTCTCTATCACAACAACCTAAGTTTTCGTTACGACAATAAGACGCGTAAGATGATGGCTTTTCGCTCCGAAAAAGACTATGACGGGCCTTTCCACGACTATTATCATGGTTTGGACATCTTCGTCGAGGCCTTATATTGGAATATCGACGGCAACCATGTGGATTTCAGGCGTATGGAAGGCGTCAACCCGACTAGCGAAGGCGATGTGGTTTCGGTGAATTATTTCCGTTTCGAGGACTTCAAGAAGTTGCAAGGCCTCGATGGCACCCATCCCATGATCCGTGTCGAGAAGTTTCTGAAGGGCTTCGACAACGTGGACCGTCAGGTGCGGTTCTATTCAGGCGACTTGGCTTCCTATCTCGGCTATCCCATCGAGCAGGTGATCTCCCTTTTGCTGAAATTGCAGGCCGAAGGTTATATGGAATACGAGAACGACACGAAATGGGTGACCGCCTTGCCGCGTTTCTTCGATGTGATCGACTCATTCCGCGAGGAAATTGACTACGATGTCATCAAATTACATTCGTTGACTACCAACAGGCAGCCCAATGTTCGCCTCGACCTGAACACCAACGACTTGCTCGTTTATGGCATCACCAGCCAAATCGATGGCGTTGACGGCTCTGCCATATCGTTGAGCGACCGCAAACGCGTGGTCATTGTGCCCGACTTAGGTCGACTGGTATTCAAGAAAGACAAGGACTTCGAGTTCTCGGGAGGCATCATGGCGGGCATGTTCGAGTTTTTCACGAAAGACAGCCAGTTCAGCTATAAGGACTTCAATATCAAGATGGCGAAGGTCGACTCGTTGCGATTCTATGCCCGTTACGACAACCACATTATTCCCGTTGACGGCACCCTTGAGAAGCTGCAAGGCCGCCTCGAGATCGACCATGGCGACAACAAGTCGAGCCGTTACGAGACGCCAGAATACCCCATCTTCTATAGCGAGGCTGAGGGCTATAAATTCTATAGGAAGATCAATGGGGGCGTGTTCGATCCAGGCCCTGTGGATTCGGTGATGACCGCCGACGACTTGGAAGGGAAGTTCTATTACAGCCTGTATCCTTTCGTCGTCGACAGCCTCAACGACCTCTCCATGCGGAAGGTCCGCTTCGACGGCGAGCTGGTCTCGGGGGGCATCATGCCCAACATCGAACAGCCTCTGGTCGTGATGGACGACTATTCCTTGGGCTTCGTCCATCAGATTGGCGACGACGAGACGGCCTCCTATCCGCTTTATGGCGATTTAGGACGCTTCCACAACAAGATCTTCCTCTCGTCGAGCGGATTCTTCGGCGGAGGAACGCTGGACTATCAAACGGCTGCGTTCAAGTCGGACCAGTTCATGTTCTATCTTGATTCTGTTGCAGGCATCACCAGCCACTTCAAGATGCAGCCGCGCGAGGATGGCACGGGATTCCCGGTGGCCTCGGCCGATGCCTTGCGTCTCAAGTGGGATGTGGGCATACCCGAGTTGACCACTGAAACCATCGGCAAGCCCATTTGCATGTATGGCGACACCTATTTCTCAGGAAAGACCACATTGACGCCCGATGGCTACTCCGCTGATGGTAAGATGCGCTTTGGCCTGACGGAGTTTGACTCCGACCATTTCGCTTTAGACTCCAGGACTTTCGTGGCCGATTCAGCCAACTTCCTCTTGTATTCGGCCGACAGCACCACGGTGGCTTTTGCCGCAACCAACTATCGCGCCAATGTCGACTTCGATGCTCAGAAGGTACAATATGACTATCTCGACCAAAACAGCAACCTCGACTTCCCGATGAACCAATACATCTGCTCGCTGAAAGAAGCCAACTGGGATATGGCTACCAACAGCTTGCACCTGTATAACCCTGTGGAGAGTTTTGGCGACTACGCCACCGCTACGACACACGAGGAACTGCTGGCCGTTCACAACAACGCCTCCAAGTTCATCTCCACCGTGCCCGAACAGGACTCGTTGCAGTTCTATAGCATGAGTGCCGAATATGACATGACCAACTACGTGATCCATGCCCACGACGTGAAGATCATCCGTGTGGCCGACGCCGCCGTTTTCCCCTATATGCATGATGTGGATATCAATGCCGAATCAAAGCTGGAGCCCGTCAATGGCGACCTGCTGGCCGACACTTTGAACCGTTGGCACCTATATAAAGACGCCGTGGTCAACATCCATAGCCGCAACCATTATGATGCCCAAGGCGTTTGGGATTACGTGAACGCCAACGGCGTCAGCACGCCCATCCACTTCGACACGATTTCACCCGTGGGTGGCGTGACCCATGGCCATGCCCATATCGCCGAAGCCGATGAGTTCAAACTCAGTACACAGTATGGCTTCAAGGGACGCCTAACCTTGACGGCAACCGATGAAATGGGCTATTTCGATGGTATGTTTGCCTTGCTTGATTTTGAGGAACAACTGCCTGAAATGGTAACACCACTTTCCGACAGCCTCGCCCTGGATTCTCTTGCCATAGCCGAGTTGCCAATGGACAGCCTTGTCGCAGAAAATGCACCGTTGCCAACCGAAGAAACCGTCGTGATTCCTTCGATGCACCATTGGTTTGCCTCGGCCACCAATGTCAATCCATCGGCCATCCGTATTCCCATCGACATGGGACGTATTAGAGAGGTGGAATCCGAGATGTGCAATGGCCTCTACTATCAATTGGCCATTGATGGTGGCTATTTTGCTTCGTTCCTTTCGCCGCGAAAGGGTAGGGCAGAGACCGTAGAAGCAGCACCTGTCAATGGCACGTTATGGTTTGATGCCGACAGCCTGCAATTTGTGGTGACCGACGATACACGCTTCGACACCCATATCGACCTCAACCAGCGAGGTGTTGTCACCGGCTATGGCAGCTCCGACTTGGCTTTCGACAAGGGTTTGATTGAATTTGTGATGCATGGCGCCTACACCCAGTATCCCAACGACAGCCTTACGCTGCAAGGCATCAATGTGCTGAATGTGCCGGTCTTCGACGACAAGGCTTTGGAGGCGATGGCTGAGGTTTATTCCAATGCCATAGGCGAGTCCATCGACTTGACCCAAACCCAGTATTTGCATTATTTCCGCTCCGAAACCGATGACGAGAAGGCTGGCGAACGCCAAAAAGCCATCGAACTGGAAGGCTATCCACAGATGGAGTCATCAGATTTCTATTGTAAGACCATTGTCATCCCCGAACTGAAAATGGTGTGGAACGACCAGTTGCACGCCTTCATCTCGGTGGGCAAGATCGGTTTGGGCAACTTTGGCAACCATGTGGTGAACAAGTTCGTCGACGGATGTGTGATGTTCGACCGCCGCTTGGGCAATATCACCTATTATTTCCAAAACGACATGTTCCAGACCTACATCAACTACAACTGCGGCGATGGCCAGTTCCAGGTGCATTGCACCTATTCCGACATCAACCAGCGCATCTCCGACATTAAGGAGAAAGCACGCACGCGTACCAAAGACGAACAGAAATTCCAATTTGTTGCAGTCCCCTACGAGTCGATGCTCGATTTCCTGAATCGCTTGAAATACGCGGGCATAAGCATAGGAAGCTTTTAAGAATTGAGAAAAATTTCAATAAAATGGCTTCCATATTCCATATTATTTGTACTTTTACCACTTCAAATCTGAATGAAATAAAAAACCTATATCGCGATGAAATTCATAGTATCAAGCCTTAAGTTATTGAAGAATCTCCAAGCGCTGAGCGGTGTCATCGGTTCGAAAAACACGCTCCCGATTTTGGACGACTTCTTGTTTCAGTTGACCGAAAACGAACTGAAAATCACTACCTCCGACCTCGATGTGACGATGTCGGTGAGCATGGTACCTGACATGGTGGAAGGCACGGGCGAAGTGACGATTCCTGCACGTCTCTTGCTCGAAATCATGAAGAACTTCCCCGATGTGCCCATTACCATCTCGGTCGACAACAGCAACCTTGCTGTCGAATTGATTGCAGGCGAAGGCCGCTATAAGCTGGCAGGCCACAAGAGTGACGAATTCCCGCAACTACCGGTGATGGCCGACACCATGGCTTGGGACATCCCTGCCGACGTGCTTGCCAAGGGCTTCGAAAAGACCGTGTTTGCCACGGGCATGGACGAGATTCGTCCCATCATGAGCGGCGTGCTTATGGAGATGACAGAAAACTACCTGACCTTTGTGGCCACCGATGCCCATAAGCTGGTGCGCTACAGAAGGATGGATGTCAAATCGGATGTGGCTGCATCGTTCATCATGCCCAAGAAACCCATCAACCAATTGAAGAGTATCTTGGCTGGACTTGCCGACGAGCCTGTGCATATCGAATTCAACAAGACCAATGCCTCGTTCGTGTTTGGCGACTACGTCCTGATCTGCCGCCTCATCGAAGGCCGTTATCCGAATTACGAAGCCGTCATCCCGAAGAACAACCCCAACCAGCTGACCATCGACCGTCAGACCTTCCTTTCGGCCATCCGCCGTGTGGCAGTCTTCTCGAGCAAGGCAACGCACCAAGTGCGCTTCCGCATCACGGGACAGGAAATCATGTTGACCGCAGAAGACATCGACTTCTACAACGAAGCCAAGGAACGCCTGACGTGCAGCTATTCGGGCGACGACATGGAGATTGGTTTCAACTCCCGTTTCTTCCAAGAGATGTTGGGCAACTTCGATAGTGACGAGGTGAAACTCGAGATGTCGGCTCCCAACCGTGCCGGCATCCTCACACCTGTCGGCAATGAGAATGAAGCTGAAGACCTGTTGATGCTCCTCATGCCGGTCATGCTGAATTCGTAAGCATCGGCTTTTGTGGAAACAAAAAACCAGCGCCTTATACCGCTGGTTTTTTTGTTTCCATGTAAAACTGGCAAATCTTTAGTTGACATCGATTGTCGTAGTACCCACCATCGTCACAGGGATACTCAAGCCTTGCTGCGAGAGGGTCATTGAAAGGTTGCTCTTGAGGTTGCACTTGGTGACGAAACCTTGTTGCGCATCGATGCTGGCCGTGCCGTTGTAGCTGCCGGTGATTTCCTCAGCGCCCTTGCCGGTCACATTGCCTGTCACGGTGAGGTCAACGCTCTTCTTGGAGATGGAGGTGACGGTATAGGTGTAGTGGACGTTCATCTCAGAGCCGCTGACGCTTTGGCTCTTGTCGACATTCCAAGTGCTGCCGACGCTCAGTTCCTTTTCGGGAAGTTGGATGATGACGCCACCCAGCTGGCTCATTTCAAGGTCGAGCGAGTCGATGACATTGCCCATGACGTCGTACTTGATGGTTCCCGTCTTGTTAATGGCTTCGTCCATTTCCTTGGTCTGGCCAGCCAGCATGGGGCTGGTCTTCTCAGGATGCTCCGAGTCGTATTCCAGCTTCATTCCCATTTGTGAGATGCTCATTTTCAGCGCCTCGATTTTGGTTTCGAACTGCACGTCTTTGGCGGTAACGTCTTTAGCGGTAAAGCTTTGGCGATACTCCATGTTTTGGGTTTGGTTCATGGTTTGGCCTTGCACTTCCATCATCATCATCATGTTGGCTTTCGAAGTGATGGTGTAAGTCTTGCCTTGTTGAGGTTTCAAACGCAGCGTGACACCGTCTTTGGCCATGAACGAAAGGGTTGTCAGTCCGATGAGGACCAATGCTACAGGAGCAATTCTTCTAAGGGTTTTCTTCATTTTTGTTGATTTTTGTTGTTATTGATTATTGGATTAATGTGCGATGATAAAGCGACGTGCTTCGCCGTTGGCTGTCCTTACAAAATACATGCCATTCGGATAATCCGAGGTCGAAACGCTCAAATGATCACCGTTGGCTTCATATTCCTCAACACGTTGTCCCATGGCATTGTAGATGGTGACATTTCCAAGGTTTTCACCTATAATAGTGATGAAATCGTTGGCGGGAACAGGAGCGACATTGAAACTCACGCTGTTTTCTTCAATGTCGTATGTTGTTTCATAGTAAAGTGCGATGGTATAGACGCCAAAGTCGGTGTCAATATAAATCGTACCAAAGATATCTTGTTCGTTTTTCGATGTTGGCGTTGCAAAAACCTCAAACTCAACGCTTTCGCCTAGAGGTACAATAAAGCCAGTTTCAGCGATGTTTTCACCTTCGTAAAGGAATTCAATGATGAAGTTCTCGGCATAGCAACGGTTGATGACCAAGTCTTCCGATGTGTGGTTGGTGACGGTCACAATCTCGCCATGGGGCGAACAACCATGGAAATAGAGATGCAGCGAATCCGGCGTAACGATGACTTCCTCGTTGGTTTGGGCAGTCAGGTTGAATCCTAAGATCAACGCCGCAATAAGAGTGAAAACCTTTTTCATGTGTGTAGTAGTTTTGAAACATATAAAATTAGATTAGTTTGTCACACAATATAGGTGCAAAAATGCGAAAAAAAATAACATCATGCGAAAAAAAGTGCTTGAAAAACAGTCGACAGGCCGCTTGTTTTGACAATGCGCAGGTAAAATGAGGTTTTCGTGCTTTTTGTTGTGCTTTGCGTCACTGCGACGAGAAACAACGAAGCAATCCAGAGTTGTAACTTGTATTCTGGATTGCTTCGCTTTGCTCGCAATGAAGCGATGCGTGTCAAATGGATTTACAGCTGCGGTCCAGCAGCCACCAAAGCCTTGCCAGCTTCGTTTGTCGTGAACTTCTCGAAGTTCTTGATGAAGCGCGAACTGAGGTCTTTGGCTTTCTCTTCCCAAACGCTCTTGTCGGCGTAGGTGTCGCGCGGGTCGAGGATGTTCGGGTCGACGCCAGGCAGTGCAGTGGGCACCTCGAAGTCGAAGTACGGAATCTTCTTGGTCGGGGCCTTCTCGATGCTACCGTCAAGGATGGCGTCGATGATGCCACGGGTGTCGCGGATAGAGATACGCTTGCCCGTACCGTTCCAACCGGTGTTCACCAAGTAGGCCTTGGCGTGGCTCTTTTCCATCTTCTTCACGAGCTCTTCAGCGTATTTAGTCGGGTGCAATTCAAGGAAGGCTTGACCAAAGCAGGCGCTGAAGGTGGGCGTAGGCTCGGTGATGCCGCGCTCAGTGCCAGCCAACTTGGCGGTGAAGCCGCTCAGGAAGTAGTATTTGCACTGTTCGGGCGTCAGGATGCTGACGGGAGGCAACACACCAAAGGCATCGGCGCTGAGGAAGATGACGTTCTTGGCGGCGGGGCCCGACGACACGGGGCGCACATTCTTCACGATCTTCTCGATATGCTCGATGGGGTAGGAGACGCGGGTGTTTTCGGTCACGCTCTTGTCCTTGAAGTCGATCTTGCCGTTGGCATCGACGGTGACGTTTTCCAACAAGGCATTACGCTTGATGGCGTTGTAGATGTCAGGCTCGCTCTCTTTGTCTAAGTTGATGACCTTGGCATAGCAGCCGCCTTCGAAGTTGAACACACCTTCGTCGTCCCAGCCGTGCTCGTCGTCGCCGATGAGCAGGCGCTTCGGGTCGGTGCTGAGGGTGGTCTTGCCCGTGCCGCTCAGGCCAAAGAAGATGGCGGTGTTTTCGCCTTGCATGTCGGTGTTGGCCGAGCAGTGCATCGAAGCGATGCCCTTCAGCGGCAGGTAGTAGTTCATCATCGAGAACATGCCTTTCTTCATCTCGCCGCCATACCAGGTGTTGAGGATGACTTGCTCGCGGCTTGTCACGTTGAAGGCCACGCAGGTGTCGCTGTTGAGGCCGAGTTCCTTGTAGTCGTCCACCTTGGCTTTCGAGGCGGTGTAGACGGTGAAGTTAGGCTCGAAGCTTTCCAATTCCTCAGCCGTTGGCTTGATGAACATGTTGAGCACGAAATGGGCTTGCCATGCCACTTCCATGATGAAGCGGACGGCCATGCGTGTGTCCTTGTTGGCGCCGCAGAAGGCGTCGACTACATAGAGGTTCTTGCCCGAAAGTTGCTTCTTGGCCAGCGATTTGACGTGTTCCCAAACCTCTTGAGTCATCGGGTGATTGTCGTTCTTGTAGCCTTCGGTGGTCCACCAAACGGTGTCCTTCGAGTTCTCGTCCATGACGATGTATTTGTCCTTGGGCGAGCGTCCGGTGTAGATGCCCGTCATCACGTTGACGGCGTTGAGTTCGGTCAACACGCCCTTGTCGTAGCCTGTCAGGGCGGGGTTCATCTCGTCCTTGAAGAGTTGTTCGTAGCTCGGGTTATAGTAGACTTCCTTTGCGCCGGTGATGCCACAAGCGGCCAACGCGGCTTTGATTTCTTCGATGTTTTTTGCCATGATTGAATGTTTAGTGAAATGATGTGCAAAAATAACGATTATTTCATTTTGTCAAGCGAGAAAGGCTTGTTTTTGTCAGAAAATCTTCCTATAGACGTGACATTCCGGCGTTTCCTGACGCTCGTCTAGGTAATCCTGATGGTAGTCCTCGGCAGGGTAGAAGGGCATGACTTGTCGAATCTGTGTGGCGGGATGATAACCCATTTGCATCAGTTCGCCGAAAATGCGGATGGCTATGTCGCGCTCCGCGAGGTCGTTGAACCAAATGGCCGAAAGGTATTGCGTCCCGATGTCGATGCCTTGTCCGTCGGCCTGTTCAAAGTTGTGGATCTCGAAGAAATAGCGCACCAAGGCCTCGTAGGAAACTTGTTCGGGGTCGTAGGTCACTTCGATGGTCTCCAAGTGCCCCGTCGTGCCCGTCTTGACTTGATTGTAGCTTGGGTTTTCCATGTCGCCGCCCATGAATCCGACGACGGTCTTCGTAACGCCTTTGAGCCGCTTGAAGTAATACTCCACGCCCCAAAAGCATCCTGCTGAGAAATATGCTTTTTTCATTTTTGCTTTTCCTTTTTCATTAGTGAGATTCCTTGTCGGATGCTTTCCTCACGCTGTTCCTGATTCATAGCAAAACCAATGTGGACTTGTCTTACAATTTGGTCTTTGTCAATGTAAAATTTTGTGGGACTGCCAGTGAGGTTCATCCGTAGGGCATCCTGTTGATCGATGATGAATAGATTGTTGTAACTGCCTTGAAGACTCTTGGCATAATCAAGGGCTTCGTTGGGTTCTGAATCCTCGGCATCTTCAATGAGGCAAAGAATGTCAATGCCTTCCAACTCATCCTTCATGTTGCTGATGGTACTTGGCAACTCTTTTTCAACCTCTTCCTTCCCAAATCCACAATGCGTGTCGGTGAAAACGAGGATGGTTTCTCTTTTAAGCCAATTCTTGATTTTGACGGTTTCCCCATTAAGGTCTTTCACATTGATGTCAGGAATTTCCCTTCCCATCGTATTGTTGTACCAATCCATCATGATTTTGCTATCGAGTGCACGGCTCTCTTTTTCAGTAAGACTGGTGACCCCCTCATAATACTTTTCGTAATCCACGGGGATGATATAATTGCTTGTCCTGTTGCATGAAGCAAAAGTGACAAGGACAATGGCTAAAACACGGGCGAGCTTTTTCATGGTATTATTCTTTGACCACTTTAGTGATGGCTCTTGCTCCGTTTTTGTTGCTGGCGATCAAGAAATAAACCCCGTTTTCGAGGTCGCTCAAGTCGATGGCGTTGGTTTCTTTGGCTCGCAAAACCAACTGACCTAAGAGGTTGCGCACTTCGATGGCTTCAATGCATTCCGCCTCGATGTGCAGAAGTCCTTCGGTCGGGTTGGGCCAAACGCTTACATTATCGTTGTTCTCTGTTTCCGAGATGCTCAATAAAACATCAAGTGTGAGGCCGATGACGCTGTCGCAATCGTGGCCTTCAATGGATTGGGTATAGTAACCAGGCTCGGTCAGGGGACGGCTGAAGAACCAGTAGGGGAAATCGCTTTCGTAAAGCACATCCTCGATCTTGGTGAGGGAGGCGCAACTCTCAACAGCGCCAATGTCGACGCGACCTTTCTGAAGACGTGGGTTGCCGTAAATATCAGTGTTGCCCAATCCCGTGGTGTTGGGCTTGCCCGCATTGAGGCAGATGCTGCGCGGTCCGACGCTCCAATCGTTATTGTGGTAGTCGGCTCCGGCTCCACCTGCAGGATGGATGAAACGGACAAAAACGCCTGGCTCGCTACCGTTGTTGGCCGCTGGCAAGTCGATGTTCTCGGTACCTTCAACGCCACCTTGCACGGCGCAATACTCGTAGTCGCTCACGCCGTCCGTCTGGCTCGGCTGACCGTTGGCCACATTACCCCAAAGGATGCAGTTGTAGTATTTGTTGTGGCGCTCCTCGTGGTAGACACCGCCGATGCTTTCCGTGGCGAGGTTCATCACGAAGTTGCAGTTGTAGGCCGTGAATTTGCCTCGGGCGTACATGCCGCCGGCTTCCTTGGCCGTATTGTTGGCGAAGATGCAGTTCTTGAAGGTCGGCTCGGTATTATTATAAAGGTATAGGCCGCCGCCCTTGGTTGTCGCGGTGTTGTTGCTAATGCAGCAGTTGGAGTAGGTCGCCCCGATGCGGTCGCACACGCCGCCGCCCATTGAGGCGCTGTTGTCGGTGATGGTACATTTGGTGAGGTTGACTTTGGCTGTGCCGCCCGTCGAGTTGATGTAGACGCCGCCGCCGAACATGGTGGCGGCATTGCTGACGATGTTGCAATTCGAAAGCGTGACATAATTATTAAGGTAGGCGCCTGCGCCGCTGCCTGCCGCACCGTTTTGGATGGTGAAACCGTCCCAGATGGCCTCCCTGCCTGAGCTGAAGGCTTGGCTTTGCAGCAATACGCGTCTTTCGCCTTGTCCGTCGAGGATGGTAGCGTTCTTGTCGAAGTCGCGGAGCGAGAGGTCGTAGTCGGGGGCTTCGTCGCCGTTGAAACTGCCGTAGATGCGGTTGCTCTCCGAGATGTTGAAAGCGCCTTCTGGGTCGGTGATGTCGCCATAGTAGGTGCCTTTTTTCACCCAAACCTTGGTGCCACCGCCTCTCGAAAGGGCAGTGGCGTATTGCAGCTTGTTGGTTGCGTTTTCCCACGAGGAGCCGTCGCCCGTGCCGTCGGCACTGACGTATATGATGCCGTCGGCGCTAGCTTGGATGTTCATCGGCACCATGTTAGTCACAACGGCCTGGCCTTGGTTGAAGCCGTTCACATCGTATGTGGTGTAGAAGGCATCGCCGCTGCCGCTCCAGCCGAAGTTGAAGTGGAAGCAGTCGTTGTCATCGTAGCCGTCGCAAACGAAGGCGTGTCCACTATCGCCGTTAGCCCCGCTATAATACATGGGATGCCCTTGGTCGAGTTCTGCCCTCAGCATAGCGTTCCAAGCCTCTTGGTTGTACGCAGTCTTCTCGCGGTATTTTGCGCCACAGTAGCCGAAATAGGAACGCACGGCGGTTTCCACGTCGCGCGACTGCGCACCGCTGCCCGAAGCCGAATAGTTCATGTTGACGCTCACGCCGCAGTGGTACATCAGCGTGGCCACGGCGTCGTTGTGGCTCCATACCTCGTTGGGCATCTCGTCCCAATGGTAGGTGGTGGCACCGAAGTTGGCGCTCTGCTCGCCATATTGGCTATGGACGTAACTATGTGACCCAAAACCTGTAGCTGGATAGTCCCAGAACTTCATAACCTGGGCCATGGCGCAGGCTACGCAGCCCGCGTAGACGTGTCCGCACGGTCCGCCCCACCATCCGCCGCCCGAGGTTGCCGGACAATATTCATTATAATAACAGTCCTGGTTCCAGCGTGTGCTGACCAATGGGTTGACCGTTGTTGCGTTCTTGGCTCCAAAAACACCTCTTTCGGCTTCTTCCCATTGCCGTTTGACGTCGGCCTCGGGCGCAATGCCGTTGGCGACGGCGAAATCGATCATCTCGCCATAGTGGTTGATCCAGGAGGCCACATTGTCGGGCGCATCGGTCATGTCGGGGAAGTTGCCTTGGTCCGACCAGCCGATGACAGGAGGCAGTACGGTATTGCCCGAAACGATAACAAAGCCTTGTGTGCCAATGTTGTAGACATAGATTTGGTTAGCCGACACCAACTGAACCTCTTGCGAGTTGAAAGCGCGTGTGGCCGTGAATGCCGTGGCGATTTGACGGGCTTGCGATTCGGTGATGGCCGTTTGTGAAAATGACGTAAATGCTATTGCGAAAAGCAGTGTTAGGAATAGTGATAGCTTTTTCATAGAATTGAAAATTTGGCGGCAAAGATAGTGAGTTGTTTTGGATATTGACGCAAAAAAGTAGGGCAGGTGGAATGAAAGTCAGTTGTGGAGTTATGCCTACCGCAGAAAAGACGGTGTTTTCGTGGTGCTGATTGGGTGCTTGAAGAACTGATGCGAGGCCGAAAAGTGGAAAAACTGTGAACTTGTACCGCGATATGGGACAGGTGACTTCTTATTTTGCAACGTAAAATGATGAAAATGTAATTATTCATGCAGCCAGATGCTAAGGAGTCCTGAAAGGACGACAATACGTTATCGGGCGATTTCAATCCCCGCAGATGAAGTTGTCTATTTTTACAACGTTGAGGCGTGTTTTTTCGGGGAATAAATTGCCCCGTTCATGACAATTTAATCATTGAAAAGTACTCGCTGTAAAAAAAAGTTTGTAAATCGTTTTCTTGTTTTGTTGATTTTCAAATTTTTACGAAGTAATAAATTTGTAATCAAAGGTTTGATGCCTTTGACGATGCTTTATTTCTGTATTTTTGTGGCAGAAATCATAAAATGAAACACAGTCATGAAAAAAAGTGTCTTACTGATTATGTCGTTATGGCTAGCAATGATTGCCTTGTCGGGGCAACAGCCATTTCATAAAGCAGGTGAAATCGACTTGCAACTTGGCGTATCGGCAGCCATGGGAAACCAAAGGGCTCCTGTGTATGTGTTTGCTGCCAGTCCTGTCGGTCTTTATCGCATTACGCCAAAACTCAGCCTTGGTTTGGGCACTGAGTTGATTGCCACCACGGGTATTGGCATGGTCTATTATGAGAAATTACGCTATGCCGTGCCGGTTTTCCTCGATCTGAAGTATGACTTCAGGAACATGCCGAAAGACAAGCCCGTATGTCCTTTCATTGAGTTGCGCGGCGGTTTTATGCTGCCTTTCTGGATGCAAAAAGATATTGGATATCAAAATATTGATGGCTATTACACCACGGTGGCCTTAGGTTGCTCGGCTTATCATTCCAATTTCAGCTTGGGTCTCATGATGTATGATTATTCCAACTATCATACAAGATATCAATCGAGGGCGGTGGAAGTGAGCTTGTTCATGCGCTATGCCTATAATTTTCGCCTTTCGGACAAGTTGGTACGCGAGCCACAAGAGCGTGTCAAAGAGCCTGAACAAGTGGAAAAAGGTGCTATGCGGCTTCACGTGTATGGCAATATTGGACTCTTCGATCCAATTGTGTGCATTGGGTACCATAAAGCCCCGTTTCATTTGGCCGCAGGCGCGATGCTGGAATACCGTTTCAACCGTTGGCTAAGTGCGGGTATTGGCACCGATGTTCATTTTAGCTACGGATTTAATAACGGGGGGCTTATCTTCTCTTACTTGGACTTCGAAAACCTGTCAGCCTCTTTGCCTATCTATGGCGATGTGAGGTTCACGTTGGGGAAACGTTATGTGCGCCCCTTCTTCGATTTGCGCGGTGGTTATTCCATTCCATTGAATACGGTGGAGACATCGAAACGATATGTGCATGACCCAAATTTCCTTTTGAGGGGAACGGTTAGGGCTGAAGGACTGTATTTTGGCAGTGCTTTCGGTCTGTCATTCGGGCCTTCGGAACTCAGTTTTGGGTTCACTGACATGGGTCTGCGAGGCCAACAGACAAATGTGGAAACAGGAGAAATCAGTGGCATAAAAACCCACATGGTCAATTTCCATTTGAGGTATGCGTATAAATTTAAAATCAAATAGATAGATTTTTTGTTGGAGTCTTAGTAACCAAACGAAAAAATTCGTATTTTTGCCGCCGTTTTCAAAAGAATCATCACTTATGATTAACATAACCTTCCCTGACCAGAGTGTCAGACAGTATGAAGCCGGCGTTACGCCGTTGGACATCGCCAAGAGTCTGAGCGAAGGCTTGGCCCGTAACGTGCTGGTAGCCAAAGTGAACGGAATGAAATGGGATGCCATGCGCCCCATCAACGAGGATGCCACCATCCAGCTCTTCACTTGGGACGATCCCGAAGGCAAGGACGCCTTCTGGCATTCGTCGGCCCACCTGATGGCCGAAGCCATCGAAGCCTTGTATAAAGGTGTGAAGTTCGGTATCGGCCCTTCCATCGACAACGGATTCTATTATGACATCGACACAGGCGACATCACCCTGACCGAAGCCGACCTCACCGCTATCGAGAAGAAGATGCTCGAACTGGCCCGCGAGAAGCAGACCTTCGAGCGTATCGATGTGAGCAAGGCCGAAGCCTTGAAGTACTTCACCGAGAAAGGCGACGAGTACAAGGTGGAGCTGATCAACGAATTGGAAGACGGCACCATCACCTATTATAAAAATGGCGCCTTCACCGACCTCTGCCGCGGACCGCACATCCCCAACACGGGCGTCATCAAGGCCGTGAAGCTGACTTCGTTGGCTGGTGCCTACTGGCGTGGCGACGAGAAGCGCAAACAACTCACCCGCGTCTATGGCATCACCTTCCCGAAGCAAAAGGAACTCGATGAGTACCTCGTGCTGCTCGAAGAAGCCAAGAAACGCGACCACCGCAAGCTGGGCCGCGAGTTGGAACTCTTCATGTTCAGCGACACCGTGGGCAAGGGCCTACCGATTTGGCTGCCCAAGGGCACCGAGTTGCGCCTGCGCTTGCAAGAGTATCTGACCAAGATCCAAAAGGAGTATGGTTATGAACAGGTTATTACACCTCACATTGGTGGCAAACAACTCTATGTGACTTCGGGTCACTGGGACCACTATGGCGCCGACAGCTTCCGCCCCATCACCACACCGGAAGAAGGGGAGGAGTACCTGCTGAAACCCATGAACTGCCCTCACCACTGCATGATCTTCAAGTGGAAGCCGCGTTCATATAAGGACCTGCCTTTCCGCTGCGCTGAGTTCGGCACGGTGTATCGTTACGAGCAGAGCGGTGAATTGCACGGCTTAACCCGTGTGCGTTCGTTCACCCAAGATGATGCCCACATCTTCTGCCGTCCCGACCAGGTGAAGGAAGAGTTCATCCGCGTGATGGAAATCATCGAAATCATCTTCAAAGCCCTTGACTTCAAGAACTTTGAGGCACAAATATCGCTCCGCGACCCCAACGACCACGAGAAATATGTGGGCACGGACGAAAACTGGGCCAAGGCCGAGGCCGCCATTCAGGAGGCATGCGCCGAGAAGGGCCTGCCCGTCCATGTGGAATACGGCGAAGCCGCTTTCTATGGACCGAAGCTCGACTTCATGGTAAAGGACGCCCTGGGCCGCAAGTGGCAGTTGGGCACGATTCAGGTGGACTACAACCTGCCTGAGCGTTTCGACCTGACTTACATCGGTGCCGACAATGAGAAACATCGCCCCGTGATGGTTCACCGCGCCCCATTCGGCTCGATGGAACGTTTTGTGGCCGTTTTGCTGGAGCATTGCGCTGGAGAATTCCCGCTTTGGCTGGCTCCCGACCAGGTGATTATCCTCCCCGTGAGCGAAAAATACCTCGATTTTGCGAAAAATTTGCAATCGTATCTGAAAAAGTCCGATATTCGCGCCCTCATTGACGAGCGTAACGAGAAGATCGGTCGCAAGATTCGCGATGCCGAAATGAAGAAATATCCTTACATGCTCATCGTGGGCGAGAAGGAAGCGACTGAAAATCAAGTCTCTGT